>JBIKMB010000011.1:0-61313 GCA_044359485.1 Pirellulaceae bacterium
GACGCTGAATCGGCTCATTTGTCACCGGAGCCGAAGGTTCAGGGAAACCGACAAAACTCCTCTTCGTCCCAGATACCCCAAGTAGCTGTAAACAAAAGTGAAGTATTGGGGGATCAGGGGCCATCGAATAGTTTTTTTGAGGGGGTGTGGGAGGCAATGCCGTGGACCGCGGCAGACCTATTGCAAGCCACAGAATTAGCCTTCAGGCCAACCCCTGAAATTCCAAGTGTCTCGGATGGGGGGCAGGCAGTTCCAATTTCTCAAACGCCCGACACTCGCTGGTCGACTACCGATATCCAATTGGCCGTGGAAATTGCCCTAAGTGAAAGTCCTCGCGAGTTTACCGCTTGGCTGGATCGACGGCTGCTGCGACAGTTGACCGATGGTTCGCCGTGGCGAGGATCGGAAAACGGAGTTTTTTTTCGTCTCATGCAGAAAACACAGCGTGGACCAGAAACTGACGCCGGACTTTTGCCCGTCAAATCGTATCCCACCCTGAAAGAGTCGTTGAAGCAGGATCGCGGAGTCCAGTGGACTCGATTTCGCGGTACGGTCGAGCGCATCAAAAACATTCAGGTGGAGAAGCCTCATCTCGGAATCCAGCAGTATTGGACAGTATGGATGCGTCCCAGTGATGGTTCCGCTTACCCAGTGGTGGTTTACTTGACGCGTTTGCCCGAAAAGGTTCACGATAAACCTCTAGAGGAGATCAAAGGCGAAATAGAAGTTTATGGATTACCTGCCAAGTTGGTTGCCTACAATGCGACCGGGGGTGTTGAGTTGGCTCCGTCACTATGTGGCATCGCGAGCGATTATTGGGTATCCGATCGCAGTTACGAAATGGCCAAAGAAAGTGCCGCTCGAAAACCGAGCGATGGTCTATGGGCAGTTGGGTTTTCCATTTGCATTGCCAGTTTGGCGATCATCTGGATCTGGAATCGAACTCGTAATTTACCCCCAGTCGAAACGGAAAGTGCGGAACCGAAAAAGAAAGACTCAAAACGACTGAAGTTCCAGTTAGGCAAAGGTAAGTCCTCCACGGGAGCAGCACTCGCATTGATATGGACGATGGGAGTTGTTGCGGCGAGTACTTCATCGCTTCAGGCCATGGTCGTGTTGAATCCTCAGGATGCACCAACCGGTGAATCTTCCGCCAGCGACACTGCATTATCGATGATCAATACCAGGCTGACCACCGAAGCGCTCGAGGAGATACGGCAATACTCGGCGGATGAATTGCGGGAGTCTAATGGTTTGCCCGATTCGTTGGCGCGGGTGATGTTTCTGATGGATCAATTAGGTCGACCTCAAATTCTTCAATTATCCGAGCATGTTGCTTTGGCCACGACGCCGTGGCGAGTCTCTACCTGGACCGGTTGGGTCAAAAGCTGCAAAAGAATTCAACTGAATGCTAAGCAAAAAGAATGGATGGAACAGTCGGTGGTCTATCGGCTGGATGTGCAAATCGATGTCCCAGTCGCTGGGGCTGCGGCAGCCCGAGCTGGAGGTGTGTTGTATGTTCGACGAGCCCCATCTCAGTGGCTCGATCAAGCGGTTTTGAATCAGCCGTTCAAAGCGGTATTCATCGAAGTGAGCGCAAGAGAAAAAGAGTCAGCATCCAGCGCTGACGCGAACCCAGCCATAGATAATACTCAAGCTTCGATACTACCGCAGGTTACCGGCATCACTACGGAGGTCCAGTGGTCCTTCGGAGAAGAGAAATCTATCAGTGCATTGATTCCAGAGTTGCCTGCGGATTGGAAAAGATTGCTGCTTTATGGATCCGATTTGACTTGGATCGACAAAGCGCAGCAACGTCAGAACGCAAATCTTTCCTATGAAGATCGCGAGAGTTTTTATTCGTTATTGCGAATTGCCAATGAAGTACTGCAGGATCGAAACAGTAGCACTTTGGGACCAGCGACTTGGTCAAAGCTACCAGAAACAGAATTATTGACCAAATCGCAAAGCAATTGGATTGGTAAAGGGATTGAGGTCAAGGGGAGAATCGCAAGAATCACGCGTGTCCGCATCGATAATGCGGACAGCCAGAAGTTAGCTGGGGCCAAATTTTACTATGAGTTAGATGGCTTCGTTCGTATCGAAGGTAAGCGAATCGCCGTCGCCGCACCCAAGATTAAGGATGCCAGCGATGAAAAAGTACGGACCGAAGAATTGATCTATGAAAACGAATTTCCGATGACGGTCGTCAGCTTGCGATTACCAGATTTTTTGATGTCCGGTGCGATCGATCGCGATGGAGTTGAACATCAAAGCTGGGAACCGAAACGCTGGGTGGACGTTCGAGGTTTCTATTTTAGGAATTGGTCTTATCGTTCCGAGTTTGTTAGCGGCCAGAGCAGTCGGGAACGACAGATGGCCCCACTGATCGTTGCTTCGGAGTTGCAGCCAACCGAATTTGATTTTCCGGCCATCACCTCTCCCAGTCAGTTTTTGAGTTGGTTTGTGGTACTCGCTATTCTCGGATTGTCTTTTATTTGCGGGCGTTTTCTTCTCTCGGATCGCATCAGTCGTAAGGGGAAGCGGAAAAAACTTTTACCAAAATGATAGTCTTCATCCGCAGGCCCCAAGCTTGTTTGTTCTTCTGTCAACTAGGCGCATCGCAGTAAATGCCAGCATTTTATTCGCGGAAATGAATTAACGACTTGGCATTGACTTTCGCGCGTGACGTCTTTAAAAACCAGACATCGAAGCGCTGGCCATCCGGCTGGTTCAATTTGTGCTTATGGTCCACAAAGACTCACATTGCCAATGAATCGACTATCCGGCCTGAACGGCTACGACGTGAAAAAATTTTCTTCTTCGAATCCAGACATCTTGCCTGGGGATTCAGCAGGATTCGGTATCGAATCGAATAAAACGACTGAACTTCATGCTGGCAATTCGGTTCCAGCCGATTCCCATCTTTCTCAAACTCCACAAACTCCATCATCGGGCGATGAAACCGAATCTTTCAAAATGTCTGACAATCCATTTGGGATTGGAGAGCAGGCCCGTGATTACGATAAGACTGAAGATACGGGCGGACCTGCCGAACAGGCTCGGCTACAGGAATCCGATTCATCCGTAAACTATGGTGAATCGGAACAGGAGGCTCATCAGGGAAGTTGTGAGCAGGAGAGCGCAATATTTGACGGCCAGGTATACCACGCAAAGGTCAATGTGTTTGGCGATTCCAACGTTCCCATTTTGAGCACGGCAGCGTTTGATGCGATTTTCGGCAGCGGTTCATCCAAAGAAAATGAGTTACCCGGTCCGAAAACATCGGCCAACAAGAAATCATCCACCTTATTTTTTTCGCCGCTGCACTATGAGCCGCGATACGACTACCCACTGATTATTTGGTTGCATGGTTGTGGCAGTTCCGAGCGTGAACTCGAAGAATTGATGCCCTATATTAGTATTCGCAATTATGTCGCGGTGGCTCCTCGCGGAACCAAAGCATTTGATCCCAACGGGCATCGTTATAGTTGGGCACATTCTCCGGCATCCATCGCATTAGCGGAGGAATTGATTTTCGACGCGATCGAGAACGCCAGCAAAAGATATAACATCTCAAGAAAAAAGATTTTTCTGGCCGGTCGCGGCGCTGGTGGAACCATGGCTTGGCGAATGGCTCTCCGCAATCCCAAACAGTTTGCAGGTTGCGTATCGTTGGGAGGCGCTTTTCCAAAATCCTACCAACCTCTCGCCTTGCTAAAAGATCTGCGACATCTCCGTTCACTCTGGATGGTGGGCGAGCGGTCGTCGAGCTGTGGCATCGATACCGTAGTCGATTGCCTCCCACTGCTGCATGCGGCAAAGTTACAAGTCGCCATTCGGCAGTATAATTGTGGCGACGATCTCTACGCGGACATGTTCAGCGACATGAACCGTTGGTTGATGGAAATTGTGACCAACCAAGTTTCATCTCCCGTGGAAGATTCGTGCGTATGGGGCGGTCTGACCGGCCTGAATTAGCAAAGTTGTACCGCCGCACAATCATTATATCCGCTACATTCTTCCCAGCGGTATTCTCTAGGTGCCTAATTGCGTTCTGGACAAGCGGTTAGCCCATAATTGCAACATACATTTTTTCGTGGAGCGCGCTGTCGGTCGCTCGATGAAAATATAGGATCGTTGCCATATGACATGGAGCTCAAAGGCTTCCGTGCGCGATAGCCAGCCAAGCCAGCCCCAGCCCGCCAATAGGTTTGCGGAGGATGATCGGGGGCTTGACCGTTCCGAGTCATTGGCACGAGCTTCTTCTCCTGCGGCCGTGGTAGTTAAGCGACGAGGATCGAGAAAAATGCCGCGTCGCGGACGCACTCTCTTGATGATCATCGTTGCAGGAGTTGCGGTACTTCTGACGACAGCGTTGGGGATCGTCTTTCTGATTCTTAGCAACAGACCAATAGCGCCAGATGAGCAACTCGAAACGAGTTGTCGCATGATTGAACAGGGACGCTGGGATATACCGCTGGCGGTTGGCAAGTCGCTGGCACTAGGCAGCGAAGAGAAACCGTTGGACTACCAAAGCCGGCTGGCCTTTGTGCAGGGTGCGGCCCAAGTGTTGCAGATCAATGAGAAACGAGACCTTGCTGATGCACAGAATCTGCTTACCAAAGCGGGCGAAAAGCTCGCTTTTTCTGAGAAAGTCGGTTTTCCACTCGGTTTTCGTGAATTGGGAACCTATCTGTTAGCTTGGTCCTATTTTCATTCTCGTCAATGGAATGCCGCACTTCCTGCGTTGGAGAGGGCACTTGAGATGTGTCCCGATCGTCGTCAGGAAATCATGGAGATGCTGGTTCAGCTTCATTTGAATCGCACAAATCCCGAATTCGACAAAGCCTATAAGACGCTGGAGGAATGGTTGCAATTGCCATCGCTTTCCCAGGAATCACTTCGCTATGCGAAAATGATGAAGGCCGAAGTGCTGTTCCGGAATGAGCGGCTGGATGAGGCGAAGGAGATCGTCAATTCGATTCCTAAGGATTCGTCGCACTATTACGCTGCTCAGTTGCTCAGCGGCAGAATTCTGCTGAACATCGGAAGCCGACAACTTGAGTCGAATGGTACCCAAGTTGGCACGAATGCTCAATTAGAGGAAGCCCTGGACGTTTTGCGAGCCTTGCTCATGAGCGCCGATGTTCCCGCAAATGTAAAGCGGCAAGCAAGCTATTTTTCTGGTTTGGCGATGCGAAAAACGGGGAGACTACGCGAAGCATTGAGTACTTTTACTGCGATTCGACAACGCAGTTCTAAGTCTCCGGAAGCGATCGCTTCGGGAATCGAGGAAGCCGAAATACTTTTGACCTCGAAAAATCCTGAAGGAGCTATTCGTACACTCGAGAATGTCGCGCGGGATTGTACGCTTTCAGGTGAATTTGAACAGCAATACATAACCCGTCAAGTTTATCAAAATCGACTCTTCAGCATGGCGGATGAATTGCTAAACGCGAAAGACTTCGATAGTTTGGTGCGCATGTCGAAAGCGATGGAGAAGCTGATTTCTCCGCAGGAAGCCAAGCGTGTGCAGGCGGAAGCCCATCGCGATTGGGCAAAAGATTTGCAAGCGCGTTTAAACCGACCCGTTGGTTTGCTTGAGCCGTTAGAAAAACTTCCCAGAGAAGCTTGGTATACCGCGGGACAGAGCTTCGCGGAACTCGCTCAGCTTGAGTTGATATCTCCAGAGTACCCGGATGTCGCTTGGGAAGCTGCTCTATGTTTTCGCGAGGCAGAACGACTGAATGAATCTAATGAGTGGCTTCAACGATTCTTGCGCAGCGCTCGACGCGAGTTGCAACCGACCGGACTTTATCAGTTAGCCAACAATCATTTTGATCTTGGACAGCTCGATCAGGCCATTTATCCGGTGGAGTCTTTGCTGCGTGATTTTCCTGAACACCCGCTAGCTTATTCGGGGCGACTGCTGGCTGCTCGTATTTACGGTGAGCGAGATGAGCTTGCCAAGTCGGCAGAGTTGCTATCGCAGAATCTCTATGATGGCGATCTGACTCCCGAAAGCGATGTCTGGCGAGAGAGCTTGTTAGAACTTGGCAAACTGCTGTATCGAGAAGCCGATATCACCTATCTCAAGGCTACATCTCAGGGGAATGATTGGACGGATCAAAATGATCCGCGGGTGAATATCCTCAGAGACAGCTTTGATCAAATGATGACGTCTGCCGATCGATTGCGAGAGTCGGTGAGCCGCTACCGCGATGATACTCGCAGTCTGCAGAGTCAGTACTTGGCAGGGCGAGCCCTGATGCAAGCGGCTAAGTGGCCCGAGACGATGGTCGATTCGGGCTTGATCACTTTGGAGTCCCAGCGGCGTCAATTTTCCCAGCAGGGTCGCGATCTCTTGCAAAGCGCGCTCAATGAGTTTCAAGATTTAAGATTTCGTTTAAATGAAATGCAGGAGAGAGAAAGTCTTTCGGTCTTGAACATGGGACTGCTTCGAAGTGCATTTTTTGGCGAAGCGGATTGCCTATTTATGTTGGAGCGTTACAACGAAGCGCTTAACGCGTATCGCAGTGCGGCGAGTCGGTTTCTCAATCGGCCCGAGTCGCTCGAAGCGTTGACCCAAGCAGCTCGTTGTCAGTACAAACTGAATCGCCCCGAGGAGGCGAAGCGAACCTTGGCTCAGGCGGAACAGGTATTACAACGTATACCTCAAGAACACGATGATGAGTTTCCGCGACGAACTCGGTACGACCGCCAGCAGTGGAAGACTGCTTTGGCTTGGCTCAAAGCCTGGTAGTCCATCGGATTGCTATCAAAAGTCGGATTTTTCCGCGAAAAACCAAAAAGAAAGCTGGAATTGTTCAAGTTTTTGGTGTCGCCGTCTGCAGCGGATTCCGCTACAAGTCCAATCGCGAAAAAATCGGGGGAAATCCCGCGCCGATTTTTGGCAAAAATCGCGTGCTTTGAGCCCCCTTTTTTCGGAACTCCGGCACGCGGACCCTTTAGGACACGGATGCTCCTGACATGAACTCTCAAGACAGCCTGACGACGGATCAGCTTTGGCACTGCATGCAAAGCAAGTTGGAACTTATCGAGCGTCTGTATCAATTGACATGCCAGCAAATGGAGTATCTAGAGACCACGGAGGTTGAGCGACTGTTGTCTGTACTTGGTCAAAAGCAGAACGTGTTTGACCAACTTCAGGAATTGCGAGCCGAATTGGAGCCGATGCTGGCTGTCGATCCGGATCAGCGTTCGTGGTCAAGTGAAGATCGCAAGAGGCAATGTCGGCAACTGGTTGGTCAGTGCGGTTCTCGTATGCAAGAGATATTGACCATGGAGGAGGCGAGCTTGGGAAGGCTCAATGAGCGAAAGCTACTGATCGGAGATCAATTGAATTCATTGACGAATGTGGGGCAGATCGAAAGCGCGTATAGTCAACATAGGATGTTGCCTGCTAGCAGTGTTTTGGATTTGAGCAACGAGTGAGAGCGAGGAAATCGTGCAATGTGGAATTCGATGTTGGGACAGTCAGCGGTCGGTGCACTGACACAAACCCTGCAGTTCACGGAACGCAGGCATGAATTGATTTCGTCCAATGTCGCCAACATGGATACGCCAGACTATAAAACTCGAGATTTGGATGTGAAAAATTTCCAAGCGGAGTTGCGAGAGGCCATCGAGAGTCCGGCTGCTAAAGCGAGTCAATCGCCTGGTGAATTGGCGGCAGCCAGAGAGGGATCGGATGTGTGGCAGAGAGCTCGCGATGTTTCCAATCAGATCCTTTACCATGATGGCCATGATGTATCGATGGAAGAGCAGGTCACCGAGGCCGCCAAAAACCAGAGCATGCACAACACGGCGGTTGCTTTGCTGAAGGCGCAGTTTAGAACCTTGCAAATGGCGATCACAGAAAACGTAAATGTATAGTCGACTGAAATTCCACAGGAGTAGAGGAATATGATCAGTTCATTAGATGTCAGCACGAGCGCCTTGGTGGCTCAGCGAACTCGACTTAATACGATTTCCAGCAATATTGCGAATATGTCCACTTTGCGGAATGAAGAAGGGGAGAATGTCCCTTACCAGCCGCGGCATGTCATCTTTCAAACAGACGAAAATCTTGTGGGTTCCAATGGAACCGCTGGCGTTAAAGTAGAAAAAATTGAGAAAGAGGAAGGCGAACCGCTGTATCGTTACCAACCCGACCATCCTCTGGCGATCACGGAGGGTAAATGGAAAGGCTACGTAGCGTATCCGAACATCAACCTCACCGAGCAAATGGTGGATGCATTGGAAGCGACCCGGGCCTATGAGGCTAACATTGGGGTGATGGAAATCACCAAAAATATGTCTCGTCAAACGTTGAGTCTGATTGCGTAAAGAGAACGCGGACTCTCTTAAGGTGTGATGCTGATGAGTGTGTCGATTTCTCCTGGTGAATATGTCTGGAAGTCAAAAATGACTTTTCCGGATCTGTCCACGTTGCAAACTGGGGGTGCGAAAGAGGCATCCGATAAGACTTTTGGCAGCTATCTTTGGCAGGGTGTGTCCGAAGTCAACAACATGCAGCACGATGCGGATGCAGCGATACATGAGTTAATTACTGGAGGCGATGTGAATTCGGCGGAAGTCATGACAACGGTACAGAAATCCGAAATGGCCTTTCGCTTGTTAACACAGATTCGAAATAAACTGATGACGGCCTATGAAGAGCTCAATGCGATAAGATTTTAGAGAGTAGTCGCCATGGGCTTGGCTATCTAATCGCGGGCAATTGGCCTGATCGATACGCTCAGCGAATGAGACCCGTCATTAGGGCAAAGCAGATGAACGAGGGACCGACGCAATGAATTTCTTGACAGATTTTGGCAAGCAGATACGCGAGATGTTTCTGTCGCTGACACCCGCTGCGCGCGTGGTTGCGACCGTGCTTCTCGTTGCGATCCCGGTTAGTCTGGCATTCTTATTCCAGGGCACCAGCGCTTCGCCGAGCGAATATTTGTTTGCAGGCCGTTCCTTCAAAGATTCAGAAATTCAGGCGATGGAAGTTGCTTTCAGTAAAGCGACTCTGCGGAACTATGAAGTGGTGGGGAGTCGGATCAAAGTTCCTGCAGGGGAGCGGGATCAGTATATCAAGTCGCTCAGCGATAACGAGGCACTCCCTATGCTGCTAAGCAGTGCTCAGGATCGCGTGGATGGTACCAACCCATTTCGATCGGCTCGCGAAACGGATCTCATTTATAAAGAGCGAAAACAGAAAGACGTTGCCAACGCGATTAGTCGTATGTCGGGCATCGTTGATGCTACCGTCGAATACAGTGAGAGCAGACAGGGCTTTGGTCGGCAAATGTTGCAATCGGCTGTCGTATTGGTAACGCCTCAATCGGGGCGGCCGTTGCAACCTGAGCAAATGCGCGAAATAGCTCGAGTGGTTTCCAACGCCTATGCGGGCTTGTTGGTTGAAAATGTGCGGGTCACCGATTTATCTACCGGCCTGGGGTTCACGCCAGATGAGAATGCGCTTGGCGGAGAGGAGGCTCCCTATCTTAAGCAGCGACGCCTTTTTGAAACCGGTTATAAGCAACGCATTCGCAACACATTGAACTGGCTGGGCGACTTTCCACTGGAAGTGGAGGTGATCTTGGACGACACCATTTTCAGCGAGACAGAGCAGCTCAAGATTGATCCACAGGCGGTTACGATTGAAACCAATGCTAGTCGAAAAGATTCCGAATCGACCAAGGCGACTCAGGGGGGAAAGCCCGGAACGGAGCCGAATGCGTTGGGAAATAAAGGGGGTTCTTTGGCAGGGTCTCCCGACCAAGCGAGCAAGACGAAAGAAACATCTGAAAATGAAAAACGTTTGCCTGGACAGGAAATTACGCGGATGGCTAAAGCGGGTTTAGTACCCAAACGCGTGAGTGCGTCGATAGGTATTGCGGATGGATTCATTCGAAAAACATTCGAAACGCGTTGGCTGCAAGCGAATCCCGATAAATTGATTACCGATATGCCGCCACCGGTCCAAGCGGATATTGATACGCTGTTCAAAGAATTGGAAAACAACATCAATTTGGCGGTAGCCGGCATCCTGCCTCCGGTCGTGGCAGGGGACGATCGATTCAAACTGGTCTCAGTTTATCGATACACCGAAGTGCCACCGGAAGAAATTCCTGCACCGGCATTCACCACAGTTCTTCTCGAGTTTCTTCAGGATTCATGGCAAACACTGGGAATGTTCTTGATTGTCTTAGTTGCGATGGGATTCATCGTTTCAATATCTCGATCGAAAAATACCGTTGCCGATGATCCATTTAAGGATGGATTTGGAATCGCCTTAATGGAAAAAATTAAAGACAACTTGGATATCAGTGATGATGGGAGCGGGGCGACCGGTTCGGCAGAGGAGGTTGAGGTTGGCCCCGATGGCAAGCGGATAAGGAAGGTCGAAGTGACTGGGGCAGATCTGAAGGATTCCTTGAGCACCATGATTCAAGAAAATCCTGATGCGGCCGTCAATTTAATTCGAACTTGGATTGGAGAGGCAGCCTAAAAGTCTAACGGAAAACCGTTAGCCACTTTGCGCTTGCCGCGGTTTTCGGGGGCGATCAAGACTGTAAGTCGATCAAGGAGTAGACGATAGCGTTTTTTCGATCTCGACAGATCTTTAAAGAATCACTAAAGATTCCCTTGAATCACCATTCGATTCATGGGTCGAGTTGTAGAGAGGCGCAGAAGTATGGTATCAGAGCGAGAAAATGGAGGCATTCGGCAGGCTGCCATCTTGATGGCAAGCGTCGATTCACAGACCGCTCGGCAATTATTGCAACAGATGCCCACTGCCACTGCTAAGGCAGTCCGCAAGGCCATGGTCGACCTAGGTCGCATTGATGTGGAAGAACAGCGTGCCGTATTAGCCGCTTTTCGTTCGCGGGTTCAAGCCAATCCCAAATCCAGCATACAATCCACTCCATCCTCTCCGACGAACATTGGTAGTTCCTTGCGTCAGGACAATAGCATCGCATTGCCAAACGCAGCCAGTTCATCCTCTCTGGCGTCTGGTTCTTCGGGTCATTTGAATAGCAACCCACTGGGTCAATTTCCTACCGGTTATTGGGATCAGTATTCCGCCGATCAGATCGTCGAAGTGGTTACCTTTGAACGACCCACCGTCATTGCGGTGGTACTCACTCAACTGCAACCGATCATCGCCAATCAAGTTTTAGGAAAATTGGCGTCCGAATTGCGCAAGGAAGTGCTGGTTCAACTGTCGAGACTTCAGCAGGTTGAAGCGGAAATCGTTCAGGAAATAAAGGAACAACTGCAACAGAAATTGATGCTGACTCGACCGGTTCCCCAATCGGATCAGCAACTGGGCATGAATCGCCTGAAGTCCATTTTGGAAGCGGGTGACGATAGAACAAAGGTGGAGTTATGCCAAGCCATACAGGACTCAGGTGATCTGACAGGCCCACTTAGTTACTGGGTCAAAGAACAACTGAACTCGATCGATAAAACGCAGTCGAATGAATCCAAACCAGCGGTTGATACTCCTCAAGTCGAAACGGACTCAGGTCCAGTGACAACGGTTGATTCCGCCAAACGCGATCCGAATCGCAGAGAGGAAAGTCTCGCTGGTCCACGGGTTAAGGATCCGCTTTCGCGAGGTAGCGAATCCGGCGCTACCTATCGGCGTGAAGTATTTGATCAAGCGCATAGTTATATTGATTTCGATGATTTGAAATGGATCGGTCTGAACCAACTCGCTTTGATTCTACAAACTTGCGATCCTCGAGCGATGTTGGTTGCATTGAGCACCGCGGATGATGAGCTCTTGCAGCGGGTGTCCATGCTATTTTCTAAGAAAGATTGGAAGCGACTTCACCAGCGGCTGGGAAGCCTTGGGCAAGTGGATGATGAGGATCGTATAGCTGCCCGTATGATTGTAGCTGAGACGGCCCAACAATTATTGATCGGAGAGGATTGGGAGCAATCTCCTAAAACCACCGGGCATTCAATAGCTCGAGCGGCATAAGGAGTATCTTGATGGCAGGTGTGCTGAAAGCGAATCAGGTCGGTGCGACTTCGGGTGGATTACAACCGATTGCATTCAATTTGCACGATGTGGAAGAGGCTGCAAAGTCGCATTTAGAGGAAGTGCGGAAAAAGACCCAGCAACTTATTGAGCAGGCGAAGCAGGATGCAGAGCGGATTCGCAAGGAAGCTGGCGAGCAGGCTCGACGCGAAGCGCTCGCGGAGATGGAAGCCAAGTTCCAGCAACGTTCCAAGGATCTCGCGGAAAAGCAAACCAATGAGGCGATTCAGTCGCTGAAGAACGTTATGAAAGAGTTGCAGCAGGCAACCGAACAATGGCTGGGACAATGGCGCGATGAAACATTAACATTGGCCTTGGCGATCGCAGAAAAAATTATTCGGCGTCGCATCGAATCGGAAGCGGACATCGTGCTGGGTTGGCTCACCGAGAGCACGACAGCCTGGAGTGGGGCTCGCCGAATCGAAATTCGATTGTCGAGTAAGCAATTCGCGGAGTTGGCCCCACGTGTTGCCGATTTGCTGAAACCATTCGCGGGCCAAGCGACATGCGATGTTATTGAGGACTCCAAGGTCGAAGCGGGTGGATGTCTGGTGAAGACCGATTTAGGTGTGATGGACTGGCAGATCTCTGCACAATTAGGCTCTTTGGAAGAGCAGTTAAAATGAACTCGGGATGGATGCGAAACAACCGAGCACGACAAGAAAAGAAAAGGTCATGAATTCGAAATCGTCAATGGCATTATTCCAGCCACCCCTGAAAGCAGCTTGGTTTGAGGACGTGTTACAAGCCGCTGTGCCTGCGCGAATCCAGGGGCGAGTCTGGTCGATTCGCGGTGCGACCGTGAGCGCCGCCGGCTTGTCGATTCCTGTCGGGAGTATCTGTGAGATACGACGTGGAAATGGAGAGAATCTAGAGGCAGAAGTCGTCGGATTTGATGGGGATCGGACGATTCTGGCGCCGATGGATACCAGCCATGGAATTCGCCCTGGGGATCAAGTGATACTAAAAGCAGGCTGTCGAGCGATTCGAGTCAGTGAGCAACTACTCGGCAAAGTGATCGATGCGGATGGCAAACCGCTCGATGAGAGCATTGAATCGAAATCGGCCGCCAAAATCGCACTCAACCGCAAGCCGCCCGATGCGATGGATCGCCCACCGATCGATACTATTTTACCGACAGCCGTCAAAGCAATCGATGCCTTTCTCACGCTAGGCAAGGGACAACGTATCGGTATTTTTGCCGGCTCCGGCGTCGGAAAAAGTACCTTGCTGGGAATGCTCGCCCGCGGTACCCAAGCTGACGTGGTTGTCATTGGCCTGATTGGCGAACGAGGTCGCGAAGTCCGGGAATTTATCGAGCGCGATCTCGGAGAAGAAGGACAGCAGCGGGCTATCACCGTTGTTGCCACCAGCGATCAACCAGCCCTCCGGCGTATGCAAGCTGCTAAAACGGCCACCGCTATCGCAGAATTCTACCGCTCGGAAGGAAAAGATGTTCTACTGCTAATGGATTCCGTGACGCGTTTTGCAATGGCGCAGCGCGAGATCGGTTTGGCTGCTGGCGAGGTTCCCGCTACACGCGGATACCCACCGAGTGTTTTTGCTATGTTGCCCCAATTGGTAGAGAGAGCAGGGCGAAGTACGACTGGAAGTATCACGGGGATCTATACGGTTCTAGTCGATGGTGATGATACCAATGAACCCATCAGCGATGCGCTGCGTGGACTGCTCGATGGGCACGTTCATTTGTCCCGTTCAATCGCTTCTCGAAATCGTTATCCGGCCATCGATATACTACCCAGCTTGAGTCGTTTGCAGAGCCAATTGGTGTCCCCACAACACGCTAAAGCGGCTGCCGAATTGAGACAACTGATGGCGGTATTCCGCGATAATGAAGACCTTATTTCCATCGGCGCTTACAAAACCGGTTCGAATCCACTCATCGATCGTGCGATCGCCATGCGGGCCAGTATCGAGGCACTGCTCACTCAGGATACCAAGACGAAATCAAATTACGATGCGACTGTCGAACAGTTAATGAAACTGGCCAACACAGCCGGCATGAGCACAACCCCTACAAACGCTACAACGGGCACAAATTCGGGCAATCGGTCCTAAACTTCGAGGCAGGATCAAGCCAAAACTTTCCAGGAAAGCGTATTCCTTCAGCCGACAAAGCGCAGCAGCCAAAAATGGAATCTAAATTTGTAACAGGGATCGTATCACCATGGCCAACTTTAGATTTCGCTTAAAAGCGGTCGCCACGCTGCGTGAGCAAGCTCGTGACCGACTTGCCGAAGCTTTAGCCGAGGTTATGGAAGCTCAACGGATTGTTAAAGAACAAATCAACCAGCTTCAACGCGAAATCGAAGAGGCGCTCAAACAGCGTCACATGGCATCGATCGGTATCGTTCGCATTGATCGACTGCTGATGGTGCAACGACATCAGTTAATGCTGGAAGCACAACGCGACCAAGCAAATCAGCAGTTAAAACTTCTCGAGGAAGAGTATGATCGCCGACGAGCTCTGTTGGTCGAAGCTGAAAAAGAAGTCAAAGCCATGGAAAGATTGAAAGAGACCCAAAAAGCTCGCTGGGACCAAGATCAATTGATAGCAGAACAAAAGCAAATGGACGAATGGGCCTCAACCCAATACCAAAGATTACAGCAGTAGGTTACGGCGATGAAATGGATAGGAAAACTCCTGGTTTGGTTTTGCGTAGCTACCGTGCTCGCACAAGTAGCCATCCTCACCATGGCCTTTGCAAAAGGTAATCTCAAGAGCGATCATATTACACAGACGATAGCATTATTAAATGGAATTGATATCACTGGGCAACGTTTGCACGATGTTTGGGCCAAAGCGAAAGAGGTGCCTGTGCCAACGCGGGAAGAGGTGGTAGAAGCTAGGGCCGCGATGGCGAAAGAGCTGGACGATCGCGCGATGGCCCTGCAGCGCGAACGCACCTTGCTGGATGAAATGCGCAAGCAATTGGAATTAGATAAGCAACTTTTTGATAGTCGCCGGATTGCTTTTGATACCAAATTGGACGAGCTCAGTAAGGGCTTGCAGAACACCAGTTTGGGGGAAGTGCAGAGAACACTCGAAGTATTACCCCCCGATCAAGCGAAAGATCAGTTCCTAAGAATGTGGACAAATAATCAAAAGAAAGAAGTTGTATCGATTCTGAAGGGTATGCCGATCGATAAAAGAAAAAAGGTCATGTCGGAGTTTGAGGGGGATGATGAACGTCTAACGCTCAACGAAATGCTCGAAATGTTTCTCGATGGTGAGCCAACGGCTTCGCTGATCGAGTCAGGTCGAGAGGCGACAGATCCATCTAGGCAGAGGGCTCCTGGGGATCCAGCTCCGTGAAATGCACGTAGCTTTGTTCTCCAGTGAAAGTTGTTGTGTTAACGACGACATGGGGGACACGATGAGTACTTCTATCAATCCGTCTCAGGGTAAGCCTGGTTGGCCCGCGAGCGGGTCTAGTGGGGCCCTGCGAAATCTTTTCTCCGACGAGGACCGAGCATCCGTAGAGAGGCAATCGGCGACTTTTGAGCAGCTGCTGGCGGGCTTCGAATGGAAGCCGATTGAGGCACCCGAAGAATCTGCTGATTCTCAAGCGTCGGGGGAAGAAGTTACTGGAATCGATTCCTCCGAGAAGCCTCAATCCAGTGAGAAAAAAGAAGATGCTCCAACGGATGAATCCGAAGCTCAAGCTGCGATAGCGGATGAGGTATTGCTGCAGACGGAGGTGGTGACAACCTTGCAAGATACGCAGCGCGTCGAGGCTGCTGTCAAGTTGGATGACCCTTTAGTAGAAGATAACCAGGGGGAAGAAGTTGCCGAAGTGATCGAAGAGGTTGGTCAGGGTGATATCGCAACCGAAGCGGTCATTGCGAAGAGCGATGTCAAGCCGATCGAGGTAAAGAAACAAATCAGCACTGAAGCTGGGGAGAAGAAGGTTCAGGTTGATCATCAGGGCAACAAGCATCAAGAGCGTCGCCGCAAGGATGATGTCGGAGTTAAGTCGGAGGTCGGCGTTCGGGAGGCGTCCGTAGTCACTCCAGCACAGCAGCAGGCCAAGGCTGAGGTGAAGAAGGAAGTGGTTTCGGAGCAGCGCGAATCGATTGCGGTGGGTCCGAACCAAAATATGGAAGAGACGCGAACCAATCGTCGTTCGCGTAAAGAGCGTTTAGCGGAAAACGCAGAAAATCCTCAGGGGGATTATGGGCAACAGGGAGCTCCCGATCCGATTTCCGATTCCAGCGGTGAGGCGCGGCCTGACATTTCTATTAAGCCTCCGGAGCAACCCCTGGAAGTTCGTGGTCCTGAATTGGCTTCGGGTACTCCGCAAGTGATTGCAGCCCCAGCCCCAGCGGCTCCAGTAGCGACGGCCAGCCCTTCGGACATTCGAGGTACAGAGCGATCTCAAGCGGTAGGTGGAGTGCAGGGGAATAACTCCGGTTCGCAGCGGTTAGACTCTCGCAGTGAGCAAGCCAATCGGAGTGAAGATCCAAAGCAGAGTGCTGATGCCAAGAAGGCCGAGGAAAAGTCGGCGGTTGATCAACGTCAGCAGATTCGTTTGATTCAGCGGGTGGCTCGAGGTTTCGAGCGGATCGGCGATCAGGGTGGAAACATTCGCTTGCGTTTGCATCCACCGGAACTTGGAAGTTTGGCGATGACGGTTCGCGTCGAAGGGAAGTCGTTATCGGCGGAAATTGTCACGGAAACTCCGCAAGCTCGACAAGTACTGGTCGAGAATCTTCCCCAACTCAGAAAACAACTCGCCGATAGCGGTTTGACGATCGAGCGATTTGATGTACGCGTGATGGATCAACAGGGAGGCAATGCGGGCCAAACCTTCTCGGGTCAAACATTTTCAGGGCAGTTTTCCAACCAGAACAGCAGCGAGACGTCTCGCGGTTGGAATCAAGCCAATGGGCGGCGGAATGATCCGTCGAGATTTGAAGGCACACGCCCACTTGGGGCCGAGTACTCTATGTCGATGGCTTCAACGCAGGGCAATCTGTCAAACCGGAGTTTGGATATTCGAGTTTGATATAGCCAGCTACTAGGAAATTCGCTAGAACGCGATCGTCTTTTGGCCTTGTTATGGCAGAAGAGTTGTACTTGAAGGACGAAAGGGGAGAACATGTCACGAATCGGTCAGACGCCTACCACGACCTCTCAGACTGCGTCAAGTAATGCTTCAAGTAGTGGGACGAAAGGGAATGACTTTCGAGATGTGGACTTGAATCAGTTTCTGTCCCTGTTGATCACGGAAATGCAAAACCAGGACCCGCTGAACCCAACGAGCAATAGTGAGTTCCTCCAGCAGGTAAGTCAAATTCGAGAAATTGGGGCAACCAATCAATTGACCGACTCTCTCAATGAGTTAACGACCGGCAGCGGACTCTCCACCGCTAGCAATTTGATCGGAAAAGAAATTGATGCGATCGATACCACAGGCGAAGAGGTAACGGGACTGGTCAGCAAAGTAACGGTCGAGGTTGACTCGAACAATCGGGATAATCGTCAAATTCGAGTTCATGTTGGAGATCAAAAGGTCGATATGAAGAATATCCGTGAGATCCGAGAACCGGCAACAGCATGACGATTCGTGACGTAAACAGCTTGAGGCTCCGAGTGAGTCCAAGAAAGGCTGTACGCTAAATATCGCAGATCTTGCGGATAACCAATAGGATCGGCTGGAGCTGATACTACCAGAGTATTAACTCCAAATTTGGTTTTCTGCTGGAGAATTCGGCGATGGGTTTAGCATCTTCGTTAAGTACCGCATTGACAGGTATGAACGCTGCGGAAACGCAGATCGACGTGTTGGGTAACAACCTCGCGAACTCGCAAACTGTTGGTTTCAAAGCGTCGGAAATTGTTTTCGCCACTCAGTTTTTGCAAACCTTGTCTTTGGGTGCTGCTCCCAGCGATGACAACGGTGGTGCTAACCCGAGACAGACGGGTTTGGGTGTGCAAGTCGCCGCTATCACTCCTCGCTTCACCCAAGGTACGATTGAAATCAGCTCCACACCTTCCGACTTGGCGATTCAGGGTGATGGGTTTTTCATGGTTCAAGCTCCTGGTGATGAGCGACTTTACACGCGTACTGGTATTTTCAAGCTCAACAGTCAAAACCAATTGGTGACTCCTACCGGTAACCGTTTGCTGGGGTTCGGTGTGGATGCGGAGTTCAATATTCAGACCACACAGCTTGTGCCCTTGGAGATTAAGCTCGGTACAGAGTCGGTTGCGCAGGCGACAACCGAAGTTACGATGGAAGGTACGCTTACGCCTCGCGGTGATCTAGCCGACACAGCTGCAGTGCTCCAAAGTGGTGTGTTGGGGAACGGTGCTATTCCTCAACCGGATGCAGACGATATTGAAATAGATATTGCCGATACGCCAAATGTGACAGCGACCACAGTGACCAACTCGGATACCGGTGGAACTCATCCTGAGAACACAACCTATCGTTATCGCGTTGTGTATGTCGATTCTGCCGGTACCGAAAGTATGGCAAGCAATATCATTACGGTCACTACGCCTGCAGGTAATGCGGCAGCGGATAACCAAATCACGCTGAACAACCTACCTGCGGCCACTTCGCAGTACAGCAACATTCGAATTTACAGAACGGCAGGGAACGGAAATTCTTACTTCCTGCTGACCGAGAGAGCCGCGGGTGGTAGCTTTACTGATAACAATAGTATTCCACTCACAACAACGCCCTTGGATACTACGTCGCTAAACGGTAACTACAGCTACATGGTTACCTTTTACCGCGCTGGAGAGCCGGAAACTCGGCCTTCTCCGCTGATTGGACCACAGACGGTGGCTGGCGGTCGTATTTTCTTGGATAATTTTCCAACGCCTCCTGCTCCTGGAAATGGTATTCCCCCTTATGACAAGATTCGCATCTATCGCAATTTGTCCAATAATCAGGAAAGCTTTTTCTTAGTCGATACGATCGATCTTGGTGAATCGTATACTGATAGTAAAACGGATTCAGAGATCAATGACTTACAGGTGAGCGGTAACAAGCGAGTTGATTTGGATGGTCCGCGTGTCGACAGTAATACGTTACTGGTAGATATCGTTCGTCGCGACGGTTTTGAATACAAATCCGCTTTCAAGCTGGGTACTTTGGAGTTCACTGGACGAAAAGGTGGTCGACGTCTCGATACCCGCGATCTTGAAGTTACTGGCACCACGACCGTACAAGATCTCATGCGGTTCATGGAAGATTCGATGGGTATTCAGAACCCTGATGATGATCCGACCAACCCAATTCCAAGCTCGCTCAACAAAATTCCAGGTGAGACCGGAACGCTGGCAGCCGGTGCCTATTTGCAAGATGGCAAGCTTCGCTTTGTGTCCAATAATGGATTGGACAATGCGCTGGGCATCGACTTGTCTGCTTTCAAGTTGACGGACAACCTCGGTGAAGTGACAACTCCCAACCTTTCCTTCGGTCAACTTCAAGAAGCAAATGGTCAGAGTACGGTCACAGACTTTATCGCGTATGACTCCTTGGGTCTTCCGATTCGTATGCGTGTTACTTCGGTTATGGAGCGACGTACGGATACCGAAACGATCTATCGCTGGTATGCAGACTCCGCGGACAACTCTCCGGCGACGGGGGGTAAAATCAGTGTGGGTACGGGTCTGATTCGGTTCGATGGAACTGGTAACTTTGTGACGGCATCCAATTCGCTGGTAGCCGTGGATCGATTGAATTTTCCATCGGCTTCACCCCTGCAATTTAATCTTGATTTTACGTCGATGAGCGGTTTGGCGGTTGATGAACCATCGATGATTGCCTCTCGACAAAACGGTTCGCCTCCAGGGGTGTTGTCGAGTTACTTGATCAGTGAAGATGGTCTGATTCGCGGTGTGTTTTCTAACGGTGTTAGCCGCGACCTAGGAAAAATCCGTCTGGCTCGTTTCACAAACCCCGAAGGTCTGGAGCAACGTGGTCAGAACTTGTACGCACAAGGTATTAACACCGGTTTGCCTATCGAAGGTAGCCCTGGGGAAAACGGTATCGGTAGCGTTGTTTCCGGTGCGTTAGAGCTTTCCAATACCGACATCGGTTCGGACTTGGTGAACTTGGTTCTAGCTTCCACTCAGTATCGAAGTAATTCGCGAGTTATCACCGCGACTCAGCAATTGTTTGATGAATTGTTGAATATTCGCCGATAAATCTACACGATGATTCTGTAAGCATGCGAAGGGAGTAGGTGCCGGGGGGCTACTTATTCCCTTCGTTCGCTTTCCAGTCCAATAATCGCACTCGGCATTCGGCCCTGTAGCGATCTTGCTTCCCAGTTGTGGAAGTCTTATCCTCGCGAATCGACGGTTCGATAGTTGAAGTCTTCAATCGAAACTCGAGCGAATCGATCGTCAATCGAGTTTGATTTGGTTCATCAAAGTAGAAACCATGACTTTGGCAGAGTGTCTCCAATTCCAGAAAGCTGCGTACAAAGGGACTCGGATTTTTTAGCGTTTCCTCAAGCGAGTCTGCTTGAATGAGTGTCCCACTGTCAAGTACGATTATTCGATCCGCAAAAGAGAATGCCTCATCTAAGTCGTGCGTGACATACAACAAGGTAAACGCATATTTTCGCTGAGCCTCTAAGATCTTATCTTGCACCAGTCGAGCTAAGCGTCGATCTAAATGGCTCAGCGGTTCGTCGAGCAACAGAATCTTTGGATTGCGAATCAGCGCGCGAACCAATGCCACACGTTGCTGCTCACCTCCGGATAATTGATGTGGCATGCGCTTCTTCAGGGAATCAATTTCCAGCCAGCGACTCAAGGCTTCGAATCGTTCCACCCAGCCCTGCGCCGACGAATCTTTCGGCTTGGCAAAATTGATATTGTCCTGGACGTTAAGGTGAGGATAGAGCGAATTTTGCTGAAATAATAGGCTGACATGGCGCTGCGGTGGTGGGATTGCATTCGCTTCGGCCTGCTCAAGATAAATCGTGCCGGAAGAGACCGATTCCAGACCTGCGATCAAACGCAGTAACGTTGACTTGCCACTGCCACTTGGACCAACAATGGCAACCCGCTGGCCACTCGGTATCGTAAAGCTAACCTCTCGGAGCGCTGGCTGCTTCTGAAAGTACTTTGTTACATTCGCTAGCTTGATGGATGACATTCCAACCTCATGATTGCTGAGCTGAACTAACTTTGCTGAGTTACATTAACAAAGAAGAGATGTAATCGGGGTTAGTTGGCTGAGCAACTCCATTACATCACCCTTGTGCAGCCATAGCAAGCTTGGTCACTCTGGGGGACGGTAAAGTCTAACGGTTAGGTGAAGATTTGTGGTGTGCTGAAAAAAGAGGGGAATTCCGATTTTTCCATGGAACAAGTATGGGTATCTCATGTTCCATAGATGCGGAATTCAGCGAGTGTCACAAGGATGACGATTAGACCACATGAAGGACTGCCGTCTAGGCGGCCCTGATGCTATCGATCAACGGGAAAGGAAAGTGCCATGCAAACGACACTTGAATTACGGACTCTTTCGATGTCCTTCTTTGTAGCGATCGGAATTGCCTCTTCGGTGAACGCACAGCAAGCAGCACCATCCGGCGTGATACAGTCCTCAAGTGTTGAGACCTCTCCGTTCGGTGCGGAGTGGTTGAAGATGCAATTGGCTCGCGAGGCGGCCTTTCGCAATGGAACTCCAGGGGTAGTCACAGGCAACCTTCCTAGCGGCCAGCCACAGACGGTCGCGATTGCAGAAAACAATATTCCGATTGCACCGGAAACCCGGATTCAATTAACCCCCTCTCAGCCACCAGCCACGGACGCCCAACCACCAACAACTCAGGATGGTAAAGCTCCCATTCAACCCGCGCAGCAGCCTGCCAGTCCAATCCGCCGCATTCCAGAATTGGTTGTGCCCAACACTAGCTTGCAAGGCGTTGGAACCGGAGTATTACCGAAGGATGCCCTACAAGATTATCCCTTTGAGAAAATGGCTCTGCCTGTGGGAATGACTCGCGATGGTGACTGGACAGAGTTGTGTGCCTGCTGGCAAGCCTCCGGCATTTGCCATCTACCGCTGTACTTTGAAGAACCGATGTTGGAGCGTCATGGCCAGCAACGATATCCTTGCCTTCAGCCCATGATCTCCGGTGTTCGTTTCATTGGAAACATCGCGATGCTCCCATACTACATGCAACTGGATCGTCCTTGGGAAGAGCAATCTGTGCTTGGATCTTATCGTCCAGGTACTGCCGCGCCGGCACTTTATCATCGACCGCCGTACCGGGCCGACGCAGTCACCGCAGAAGGTTTGACGACAGCCGCGATTCTGATCGCTGTTCCGTAATAAGCCCCTGTAACCTGGCCAGTAAACGGTTACTGAATCACTTTTGTGCCGGAGTGGATGGAGATGATTGCCGCTGCTGTAATGCTTTTTTGACCGACTCGAATTGAGACTTAAGAGACTTTGGTGGAGTCACACGCGGTCCACCATCTTGAAGATTGCGAAATTGATCTTCATCTCCCCGCACACCTGTCGCTTTGGATTTAGGTGGACGCAAGCCAAGACTTCGAAGATCCTGCTCGGCAAGCTCGCGATTACTACCTTGCTTGTCAACCGATTCGAGAGTCTTTTTCCAGCGTTCCAAGAATCGATTCAAATCTTCCTTTGTCCAGTTCATCTCTTTGAGAAGCTCTGGATCGGGTTGGTCCTTCTGCCGCTCCAAGTACTCCAAGGCTAGATTGGTTGCTTCTTTGGCATAATCCAAGTTGGCAGCATCTGCGCCCTCGTTGGCAGTGGTACCTTGCGAATTATCACCCGGCATCGATCCATTGGGCTCACCTTTGGCTGAACTGGGTTTCGATGCTGGATTGGCTTGGTTCCCAGGTTTCTGTCCAGGTTGCCCACCTTTGGACTCACTGGCATCTCCAGACGATAAAGCGTTCTGATCGGCTCCACCCTCGGACCCGACGTTATTGGGTTTGCCCTGGTTGGAGGCTTGACCGGCAGGTTGGGGCTGACCAGCGTTTTGCGAACTTTCTCCTGATTGATTCTCTTTAGGGCGATTCTCTTTTGGATTGGCACCTTCCTGAGCTTGGCCCTGCTCCTTGCCTGATTGTTGGTTATTCCCTTTCTGGTCGCCGCTTTGCGGGTCGCGGTTCGGTTGGGGATTGTTAGTGCCTTGCTCTTCTTTGCCATTACCCTCGTTTCCGCGGCTCCCCTCTTGCTGATTGCCTTGGTTGCCATTGCCTTGCTTCATGCCCGTTTTTTCACTGGCATCCTTTTCACTGGCATCCTTTTCACTGGCATCCTTTTCACTGGCATCCTTTTCACTGGCATCCTTTTCGCTGTTGCCTTGTTCGCTGTTGCCTTGTTCGCTGTTGCCTTTCGTGCTGTTTCCGTTTTCGCTGTTTCCGTTTTTATTGGGCCGATTTTCGTCACCCTTTTGGGTTTGATTCTTGGTTGGCGTGTTGCTGGATGGGTCGGATGTTGGTGGTGTGTTATTGTTGGCGTTATCGCCGGCGCGGTCTTCTGGTTTTGCGCCAGGCTCACGTGGACTGCGCTGACCCGATTTCGGTTCGCTCGATTTAGACTGGCCGGAGTTTGGGTTGCTGTTTGGATTGCTGCTTTGGTTCTCGGGGCCATTTTGTCCGCGGGCATCGTCGGGATTGGTTTGAGGCTGGCCGGCATTTTCGGCGTCCCCCTTGTCTTGGTCCCCATTTTTATCGCCGCTGTTTTTATTGCCTGAATTGCTATTATCCGAATCTTTATTGCCGGATTTATCTCCTGCCTTTTTGTCACCGGCATTGTTATCGCCCTGGCTGGGTTTCTCACCATTTTGAGCGCCAGGGTTTTGATTATCGGGATTTCTTGGTTGTGCGTTTGGTTCGGAATTGGAGTCGGAAGTTCGCGGCGAGTCTGCCGCATTCATGGCATTCGAGTTATTTTCCGATGGGGCTTCAGAGTTGTTTTCAGGATTTTGATTCTCGCTTTGCGATGGACTTTGCCTGGAGTTATTCTTCGCTTGGCTGGGTGAGTTTCCGTTTTTGTTTTGCTGTTGATTTAAGCGTTGCTGAATTCTTTCCATGATATCGCCATCATGTTCAGGGGGAGGCGATTGGGCTGAGTCGCTGTTGGGCTTAGAGCTTGGATTTTGATTTTTTTCAGAACGGCTCCCTGACGAGTTGGGTGGGTTAGATTGTTGTGTATTGTTTTTCTCGGAGGGCGAAGTGTTGTTGTTTTCCGCCGAGGAGGAGTCTGGAGATGGTGAGTCGCTATTGGGCTTTGCGGCTTCGGAGGAGTCGCTGTTGCCAGAATCACCACCGCTGGTGCTTTGGCTCTTGGTCGACGAAGGATCGGAGGAGGAGGAGCCACCGCTGTTGTTATCAGGATTTTGCGGTTCTGATGGCGAACCTCCTTCACTTGATGTGCCGCTCCCTGAATTACCAGGCTGGGAATTCTTACCATTTTCGGATGATTTAGAGGACTGTTTTTCTTGGCCGGATTGATTCTTTGGTCTCGAATTCTCCTCGGAGTTTTCATCGTCTGTCATTTCTTCAACCGCTGGAGCATCTTTTTCTTCAGGGGTATCCGAGGAATTGTTTTTCTCTGGTTCAGGGGGATCGGTGATTTCGATTTCCATGGAATTGGAGCGAACCACGTTGGGTTCTGGCGCTTCGGTGCCCGGTTGTTTGCGATTATCTTTTGCGATGGCCGTAAGCGTGATTCGGTCACCGCTTGAAAGACGCCATTTGGCAACTCGTATTTGAAACTTTTTGTTCCAAGGCTCTCTGAAGCCTTCTGGATTGTCCAGCAGCGAGAGAGTTTCGAGCACGAAGTTGCCTTTGCGTACTTCGAGTTCGACGCTCGATAATCCAAAGTCGGGATCAAGGGCGTTTAATTGAACGGTTACGGAACTGCGAGGAGAGGTTTTCAGTGGAGAATCGGAATTGGATGTTAAACGCACTTCGGGTGCAAAATCACCGGTAACGCGTATCGGATAGAACAGAGGATTGGGTTCGCTGTGGCCAGTGCGATCGATCGCTCGCAGTGTGTATGTTTCTTGTGTGGGGTTTTGACGTTGGCTATTGAGGCGAACGGTGAAGGCCGTGGTCCCAGTGTTGCCGCTGAGGGTTAACGGTTCGACTCTCAAGGATCGTTGAGGCTTGTTATCTGGGGAGAGACTGAAGAATTCAACAAAAGTTTTTTGTGCATTGCCTGTGAGTGTTGTGGTCAACTCGACTCGAGTCCCTTCGACCGCATCGAGATTGCCATCAGAGTTTTGTTCGGTCGGTGGAAGTTTTGTGTAAGCAGGATAGATCAAACGTACTTTGTTGATCGATAGTTGAGGCAGAGGATTTACTTGCAGGGAGTAGGGGCCAGCGACAGCGTCACCTGCTTCCACCCAATACTCTACGTCTTGCTGCATTCCTCGACCATCGGTGGTCAGCAAGCCTTCGTAACTTGAGCCAGCGAGTTTGGCGTTAAGTTCAAGGCGTTGATCGAGAATCTGTCGATCGGCCGATGTGAATCTCACAAAAACTTTTTCATCGCTCAACAGGCCACTCACTTCAGCACCGATGGGGCAGGGGAGCGACTGAGGAATAATCGACGAGCCCGGTTGTACCTGCAGGATTTGGACGCGGGCAGGGGGAGCGATCGACATCCAAGGAAACATTATTCTTTCGGCAGTCGTCCAAGCGCTGCGGGGAGCGACCAGCGAATAAAGACTTATGAAGACGGTCAAGCCGAGCGCGATGCTTAGCGAAACAATCATCGGTCGAGTGTCCAATAGGGCTGACGAATCATGGGTACGAAGATGGGCGACCGCTTGGCGACCCACGGCGGCTACGACACCGCGCGGCGCCGCTTGAGGTTCATGCTTTAATTCCCACCAGCTGATCAGTCGATTTTTGAGTTCAGGAAGAGCTTCTTCGACGACTTTGGCCGCATAAAGAGGATGGATGCGAAAAACAAACAGCGGCAGCATCCGGCGAAGCAACCAGAAAACGGATAGCGAAATTCCGGTCAGCCAAAAAAGATATCGAGCGAAGGTTGGCAATGCCCAGAGCCAATGATCCAATGCGATTGCGGTTCCCAGCACCAGCAGGAGAGTGCACCACCACCAAGCTAAGTTCGCTGTCGTCTCTAAAAATTGGAGATGGCGAATCGTCTTTTTCAGTTCAGCCTGAAGCCAGTCGGTCAGCGTCCCTTTCGCTTTCTCGCCGCCGATTTTGTCCGCGGGATCCGACGGCGGGGTTGGCGAGCGATCGGCAAGTGACGCTGAGAAGGTGGACGAGGAAGTGGGCGTTGACATAGTTTCAGGACCGAAAGTGGGGTGAACGCCAGTGCGACCAATTGGGGCAACCAATTTCTATTATACCCGCCGAGGTGGGGAGGGGGTTAGGGAAAGGGAGCGGAATTGATCGGATTGCATAAATCGGCTGGTTTCCCCCGCAAAAGCCGCTTATGCTCTCTCTTCAGACGAGCGATTTTTGTTTTTTTGTCGGAAACTTAGTATATGTCATGTTCATCGACCGGTTGTGGCGTAGGGGGAGCAGGTACCCAATCTTTTCGGGGTAGCAAAGGACAAGTCTACATTCGGCTTCATCCCAGCGACCAAGTGGTGGTCGTTACCCAGCCGCTGGTTAAAGGGACTCACGTGAAAGTGGGTGAGCAGACGATTGAGATTCGCAGCGATATTCCTGCGGGACATAAATTGGCGATTCAGGAAATCGAGGCAGAGCGGCCGGTTTTCAAGTACGGTTGGGCGATAGGTTTGGCGAGCCAAGCGATTTCTCCGGGCGAGCATGTTCATTCGCACAATTTGCGCTGTGACCATCAAGTCGATCTTGAGGCGTTAGCGACCGAGATTCCGCCGCAGCCAGCGCCGCGGGCTGGCGAAACATTTCAGGGGTATTTGCGGAGCGATGGTCGCGTGGGAACCCGCAACTACCTAGCCATCATCTCATCGGTGAACTGTTCGGCCTCGGTCGCTCGCCACATCGCCGATCGATTTCGCGGCGATGCCTTATCCCCGTTTCAAAATATCGACGGAGTGGTCGCGCTGAAACATGAAGGGGGCTGCGCGATGGCCTTCGATGGACTGAAGCATCAAATGCTCAATCGCGTTCTGGGCGGTTACGCGCGGCATCCCAATATCGGTGGTTATTTGCTGGTGGGCTTGGGGTGCGAACAAGGCTCGCTCGGCCATCTGATATCCAGTCAGCGATTGATTCCCATTCGCTTGCCTAACGGACGTGAGGTAGGCGCACCGGTCGGCGGAGTTCCGGTGCTCTCCATGCAGGACGAAGGTGGAACCCGCAAGACCATCGAAAAAGGGGTCGAAATGGTGGCCAATCTTTTGCCGCGAGTCAACGATGTACGCCGACAATCGGCCAGTGCCAGCCATCTCTGTGTTGGCCTGGAGTGTGGAGGTTCGGACGGCTATTCGGGCGTCACAGCCAATCCAGCCGTCGGAGCTTGCGCGGATCGCATCGTGGCCGCCGGAGGGACGGCGATCCTATCGGAAACCACCGAGATCTACGGAGCGGAGCATTTGTTGACGCGTCGTTCACGCACTCCAGAGGTTGCCAAAAAGTTGCTCGCTCTGATCGATTGGTGGAAATGGTACTGCGGCATTTTTGGCCAAGAGTTCGACAATAATCCCTCCGTCGGCAACAAAGCGGGGGGCCTAACCACCATCGCGGAAAAATCCCTCGGGGCTGTGGCCAAGGGTGGTAGCACTGTACTGGAGGATGTTTTTGGGTACGCTGAACCTGTGACCACCAAGGGTTTCGTGGTCATGGATAGTCCTGGTTATGATCCAGCCAGTGTCGCAGGCATGGTCGCCGGCGGAGCGAATGTCGTGCTCTTTACGACGGGGCGAGGGAGTTGTTTCGGTTGCAAACCGGTACCCAGCCTCAAAATCGCCAGCAACTCGGACCTTTATCACCGGATGACCGAGGATATGGATATCAATGCGGGAGAAATTCTCGAAGGTAAATCGGTCGAAGAATGCGGCGAAGAAATGTTTCAAACGGTGCTCCAAGTCGCCAGCGGGAACCTTACCAAAAGCGAATTGTTGGGACTGGGAGATGATGAGTTTGTGCCCTGGACCGTCGGTCCGACCCTATGATCGCTTCTCAGAAGCTTTTTTCTTGGTAGATTCTTGGAGCAGTCTGTTTTCCTCTTCCGAATTTCGTTTTAGCCGGGGATATTCTTGCGATGGCATATGATGTAACTTTGATCACTGGTGATGGTACGGGTCCGGAACTTTCAGATGCGGCCCGAAAATGCGTCGATGCCACCGGCGTAAAAATCCATTGGGACATTCAAGAGGCAGGCATCGATGTGATGGCTCGCACTGGAACCCCTATTCCAGACAGCACCATCGCCAGCATCCGCCGCACACGCTGTGCCCTGAAGGCGCCGATTACGACACCGGTCGGAACTGGTTTCCGGAGCATCAACGTTTACTTGCGCCAAGAACTTGGCCTCTATGCGTGTATTCGACCTTGCAAGTTGTATCGCGGTGTGCGGACTTACTTCAAAGATGTTCCAGTGGATTTCGTTATCGTTCGCGAAAATACCGAAGACTTGTACGCGGGCGTGGAATTCGAAGCGGGTAAACCCGAGACACAGCAACTGATCGATTTTATCAATGGTCTGCCTTCGGATCGCAAAATCAAAACCAAAGGCAACGAGACCGGTGTTTCGATCAAGCCGATCAGCGTGTCAGGTACCGAGCGTATCGTACGTTGCGCTTTTGATTATGCCGTAAAGTACGGTCGCAAGAAGGTCACTGCGGTCCATAAAGCGAATATCATGAAGTACAGTGACGGTCTCTATCTGAAGACCGCGCAAAATGTGGCAAAAGAGTATCCGACGATTGAGTTTGAAGACCGCATCGTCGACAACATGTGTATGCAACTCACCCAAAAACCTGAGTTGTATGATGTGTTGGTGTTGCCGAATCTCTACGGTGACATCGTGAGCGACTTGGGGGCCGGTTTGATCGGTGGTTTGGGTATTGCCCCTGGAGCCAACATCGGACCCAATGGCGCCGTGTTCGAAGCAACTCATGGCAGCGCGCCAAAGTATAAAGGTCTCAACAAAGTCAATCCGACCGCGCTGATTCTGTCAGCCGTTTTGATGCTCGAACATCTCGGAGAGAAGGACGCAGCGATCCGACTCGAGCGAGCAGTCGCAGACGTCATCGCCGAAGGCAAAGATGTGACCTATGACTTGAAAGCGCATCGCGACGATCCTACTGCCGTAGGTACCAACGAGATGGCAGAAGCCATTTGCCGCAAACTCTAAGTGATTTCAGCATCGCCGATCGATTGGGTCGATCGGCGTGTTTTGATAAATGCAGTTTCGGGCTGTTTTTTCGGTGACTTTCCGTTGACGGGTCGTTCGGTTACCGCCTATGAAGTCACCTCATCGCTGGATAGCCTGGATTGATGACAGGTCCAACCGAGCATCGCGAAACTGGTCCATTGGCCAACGCATCTGTATTCCACTGGTGCGTGGGCCATTGTGGCTGGCCAGCTTCGTCTATTTTTGGGTAACCCTCCTTCGCAATCAATTTTATCATTGGGGTTGGCTCAAGATTCATCGAGCGGAAATTCCGGTCATTTCTGTCGGTAACATTACGGCTGGAGGAACGGGAAAGACGCCCGTCGTTGCCTTTCTCGCCAAATTCCTGCGGCAGCGCGGATTGCGGGTGGCCATCGTGAGTCGAGGCTACGGCGCAACCGATGGCTCAATCAATGATGAAGCTCTGGAACTGGAACGTTTACTGCCAGATGTCCCGCATGTCCAGAATCGCGATCGGTACCAAGCTGTTGCATTGGCTACGGAAGAACTCGCCGCACAGGTGATTTTGCTTGACGATGCGATGCAGCACCGCCGTATGCACCGCGATCTGGAAGTCGTCTTGGTGGATGCCACGAATCCGTATGGTTTCGGATACTTGCTGCCGCGCGGTTTGCTCAGGGAGTCGCTGTGGGGGCTGAAACGCGCTGGCTTGTTAATCTTGACCCGCGCCGATTTGGTCTCTCAAGGCGAGGCGACCAACATCCAAGCGATCGCTGCTCGATACGCCCCCAACACTCCATGGATCGAAGCGGTTCACCAGCCGGAGTCCTTCCTGAATTGGCCCGCAGAAGAGTATCGACTGGACTCTTGGCAAGGAAAAAAAGTTCTAGCGTTCTGCGGTATCGGTAACCCGGAAGCTTTTCGCACAACTTTGGAACGCCTGAAACTTGATGTGATCGATTGGAAGGTTTTTCGCGATCATTGTACGTACGAGCGCGACGATGTTGAGTCCCTGCAAAATTGGGTAGCTCAGCACAAGCCAGACATCGATGCGGTGATCTGCACGGCCAAAGATGTGGTAAAGCTTCGAGTTCCCATTTTGGCTGGCGTACCACTATTGAGCTTAAAGATTGGTCTCAAAATAGTGCGGGGTGAGGAGGTGCTCCTGGCCCAAATCGAGAAAATTCTAGCCGATGTCCCCGCCGATACACTTTGGGACTGATTGTTCGGTCCGAGGATTTGTATTGAAAGAACCCGAAGGTTTGATCCTCAAATTGCCGAAAGGTGGGGAGCGCAAAATAGGCCCTCTGGCTGCGACGCCAACTCACCAAACAGCCTCAGTTCTCAACATTGATCTCATTGACCAAGGGGACTTCACGGGTAGCTCGCAAAATGACCTCTTGCGCGAGTTGCTTATGGTAAAAGCTGCGAACACGCCCGTGCAGATAGACGGCCGCGCCTTTCTGCTCCACCTGAAGTTGCCGAAGTTCCCAGATAGGGCTTTCGGACAAAACCTTGCGGACTTTTAAAATCAAATTGGTTGATCCGGCATCAATCATGACTCGTTATCCCTCAACGAGAGTCACCACAATCCAAATGTCGTTATTGCGGCAAAATCCTAGATCCGATCCTAAGGTCTATTTGGACGACCTTTATCTTGATCACCATCTTAACCTTCATCTTTCGACATCGCCCCATGACTTCGATTCATGTTGACTTCAGTCTTGGATGGTTCAGTCTCTGATGGTTCAGTCTCTGACGGTTCTGCTTCCTGATCAAAGTCCGCTCACAGTCTTCACTGAGTTTGCAGCCCAGCACCACTGCCCCGTTTTGTTTCAGGCAGTTTGTCCCGGTTGCGACTCGGTCGCTGCGTCAGGGAAGTGCCTCTGGAGACGCACCTGCAATCTGACGCTACCGTTATTGCCGACACGACACTCGTCCAACCCCGCCCCCAAAATCCCGACTGGATTAGCGAACAATTGAACAGGTATCGTTGAAAAGTTTCCGCTTCTTCTTCCGCACGTTGCATCTTCATGAAAGCCAGCAGTCGGGAAGGAAACGCTCCCGCGGCCTTAAAGTTACCCGCGGTTTTATTCTTGTCAAGCAAAATCGATACGACCGGCACATTCGCGATCAGGTATTGGCCGAATTAAGCCGTTCGCGAGGGGTTCTCTTTTGACAGCATTGAAACAGAAACCTACCGTCCCATGACGGCTTGAATCTGTTTCGAGCTGCGAGGTATCCGATTGTCTCATTGATGTTGATTCCAATGATCGAATTTCTATGCACGCTGGCAGGAACCGTGATGGGTATCGGGATTGGCGCAATCCTGGCCCAGCAGTTTCGTGCTCATTCACGTGCGAGCAGCAAGCTCGAAGTGGAGCAGTTACGTCATTTGATATCCCACTTGCGATCCATTGCCTCCGGAATGGCGGCAGGTGTTGATATGCATCAGGGACGTATTGAAATGGTCAATAATTCGCTCAGCCAAATCGATGGAGATAATCCCGCAACGCTAGATCGCGCCATCAATGCGTTGTTGCAAGCCAATAAAATGATGCAGCAAGAGTTGCAGGATGCTCAAAGTCGTATTGTTAAACAGGCTCAAGCTCTCGAGGAGGTAACAGCCCAGGCGCGGACCGACGTGCTGACGGGAGTCGCGAATCGTTTAGCCTTCAATGAGATTGTCGAAGATGTCGCAACATGCTTCAAAACAGAGGGTCGAACAACCACCCTGGCTCTACTCGATATCGACTTCTTCAAGAAGATCAACGATACCTATGGACACGCTGTAGGCGATCAAGTTCTAGCGGCTATCGGCAATGTGCTGCAAACGAAACTTCAGGGGCGTGGCATCGTCGCACGTTACGGCGGAGAAGAATTTGGTATTTTGTTCGCTGGCTGTCCTGTTCCGTGGATGGTGCGATTGATGGAGGAAACCCGCACTTCGATTGGTCAGACGGTCATTACGACGGACCAGGGAAATATTCGGGTTACCTGTAGCGTCGGTATGGCAGACTTCCAAGCGGTCGATACCGCAGCATCCTTGTTTGAGCGAGTCGACGATGGCCTCTACATGGCTAAACAAAATGGTCGTGATCGGGGTTTTTGGTTCCAGCATGGCAAATGGTTGCCCATGGAAACTCAGTCGCTCGAAATGATTTGGCATCCATTGGAAACCAGTGGTTTGATTGTTGGCGATTTGGTGCCTGAGGCCAAGAAAACCGAGAAGACGGCACTCGCTGCAAAAGTTAGTCCAAATGCGTCAGAAGCTCGCGATCCAGAAGCGGACGTTGTTGCCACGACTCAAGAGTGCGCACAAATTCTCCAGCAAGCAACGAAATCCGCTCAGGCATCCTCTGAAAATACAGCCAACTCCGCAGACAGCCAGGCGACAGCCTCGCGATCTGGTTACTCGGCTCGTCCAAAGTCCGTGCAATCCGTCATTGATCATGAGAAATTCTCTGAATGTTTGACCCAAGCTCTTCATTCAATTCCCGATTCGGGCGAGCCCGTATCGGTGTTGTCGATTCGAATCGCCAATCGGCAAGCCTTATTGAGAAAATATGGTGAAGATGCGCTGAGCATGTGCCAAGAAACCCTCCTGCAAGCTATTCGCTGCAGTTTGCGAGGTGTCGATAAGATTGGTCTCACCGACGATGGAGATTTTGAAATCGTGATGGTCGGACCAGTTCTCGAAGCGGTTTGCTATCGAGCCGCGCGTATCTTGATAGGTTTGAACAGCGCCAATGACACGTTGGCTTTGACCGAGATGAAGATCAATATGGCAACAACGATCGTCCACAGTGTTGTCGATACGTCGACCGTCTTTAGTCGTATCCAAGAGGCTTTGGCGTTCAAGACGGATCCCGCTGTCCCATGCATTGTGATTCATGATGGTTCTGAAATCCGTCTCGAGTCGCATCCCCTGATGGGACTCTAGTGCGTTAGCCATTTTCGTTGCTAGGCGAGCCAATTTTTTGCCACACTCCTGCCTTGCCTCGATTCGATTCGATCGATGCAGACATTTGAGTTGCTAGCAACTTATAACTCTGTAAAACGTTGGAAATCTCAGCCGTTTTTCATTTTTGAAAATCTCTAAAAACTCACCTTGACCTCCGGGTGAGGTTGAACCTATTCTCCCTCTTGTTGACGCGAGACGGCATACAAGCTAAATCGCATCGATGGGCTACAAAGTCGGCGGAACTGCATGATGCGGTTCGAAGAGTGGAAACCGAAACGGATTTTGGGATAGACCTCTCTTAGCGGAACTTGTAAGCTCCAAACGTGGTGACAATCACAGGATGTGAAAGTCACCTACTTTTGCAAATCCATTAGCTCCCGGATAAGTCGCGCGCAGTCCTCCGCCCCCCTGGGACTCGTTCACATCCGGGAGCTTTTTTTGTTTTCATTTCTTTCCGGCGACTCGCCGTGATCGTTTCATTTTATCGAATCGATAGACTTCGCGGATTCCCAAAATTCCCCATTTACGGCCCTACGCTTCAGGCGCGACCGGTAAACGTTCGATTGACACTCGAGATAGGTCGATACCAGTTGTATTCCTCGAAGCAGTAGAGAGAGCGACTTGAAGCTGCCTAACGGGAAGTTTGACTCATGCTACCAATCCAAATGGAGTGCGATGCAAGATACTCTTCCGCACGAGGATATCTACCAAGTGGGCGCTGGAAAGCCTCAGTGGTTCCATTGTTCTTGATTTCTTTTGGGTTGGTATTCCTTGGGCCGAGTCGGGGGGTGGGGCAGCAGGATTCTTTCGCTGCTGCAGTGTCCGAAAAGGTGCCCCAAGCCTCCGCAGTTTCTGCCGTGCCGATCCTCTGGAATGCGGAGGAAGTTGTTCAACGCTCCATTCTGGCAGATCCCATTTTGCGAATTTTGGAAAATGAACGCAAACTCGCATGGTCCCAGAGTGCTGGTCAGCACAAGAATTGCGCGATTCAAAGCTGGATGCTCCAGCACCTCGATCAGCGAATCGTTCGGCGACAACAAGAAATTCGAGCGCAGGTTTTGAAGCTGCATTTCGGTTTGGCGGAAGTTCAATCGCAGACATTGGTATTGGATCAACTTCATCAACTCTTAAAACAATATTCGGAGTTGGTCGCAAAAATTGCTGCAGCCCAAGAGGCTACCGAGAGCTTGATCCAAAAGAGGGATCTGCTTCAAGCCGAGATCCAGCGCAGCGAGACGACGCTCTACCATTCCCTCGCGCAGATACGCATACAGCTCCGGGCCCTTCTGCAGTGCGAACAGGCCGAGATTTACTGGCCAGAGGAATCCATTGTTCTTCAGTTTGAGAAGATCGATGTGGAGCGACAAGTGGTTCTGGCCAAGCAGCAACGTTCTGATATCTCGGTGTGGCAATCGATTCCTCGGGTTGGCGGTACGGCTGAGGATTTGGCACAGATCGAGAAAGTACTGGCTGCCGGTTGGTTGGTTGTTCCCACACCGACCGCTAAAGGTGCTGTGCTGAAAGTGCTATCTCACGGTCGAGTCGATGCGGATCTAAAACGTCTATGGGGTACGCGGCGGCGGCAGATGGAAGAGTTAGCCCGGGCCAAGGAGTTGGAGTTAGAGACGGAGGTGCGTTTAAAGGCGGTGGCCCTCGATCATGCCTATCGCACGGCCGAGCAAGCGCAAAGCTTGAAACAACAAGCGGCCGCCAGACTGGAAAAGTTCGAGAGGCGGCAAGCTTTAGGTTGGACGGACCCTGAGCTTTTTTGGGAAGCGGCGTTTCAGTTTCAGCGGGACCGCAGCGTGGCGTTTCGTCTACTGCATGAGGCTCGTCAGGCAGAGATCGATTTGGATTTTGCGACCGCTTCGGGCCGCCCGTGGAAAGCCAATGCCGACGCACCGCCTGGGGCCGAGAGTCTTTCAGAATAGCGAAGCAGGGTCTGCTTGCCATAGGCGGCGAACAGCCAATAATCCGCTAAAGATACACATCAGCAGAGTCAGGCCAAGGACGGAGAGAATTCTCGAGATCGACAACTCCATGATCAAACCGGTGCTGAGGGTAAGCAATCGAAACAAAGCTTCCGTCAGCAGCAGTCCCGGCACGAAGCCAATCGAGGCCAGGTATATCGCTTGGCAGAGCACTAAAGAGATGAAATATCGATTGCTATAACCCATCGCTTTTAGCGTAGCGAACTCGGGCAAATGATCGCTGATATCATTGAAAAGAATTTGGTAGCAGATGATCGTTCCAACCACTAATCCCATGACGGTACCAATCGTAAAGATGATACCTATCGGCGTATTACGCCCCCAGAATCGGATATCTCGCTGCGCTAACTCCTCAGGAGTATAGACTTCGATTTGTCCCGGAGCGAGTTGTTTTAGAGCCTGCTGGATCTGGCGGAGCTTTCCTGTGTCCTTGAGTCGAATCAACCCGATGTCTACTTGTTCCAGTGGAGGTTTAGTACCACTTCGCAAAGGGAGAAGCTTCGAAATATCGTAGAACGACATGAGGATATTCCCATCATGGACAAAGTCGGTCCCAAGCGGTATCAGTCCGGCAACTTCAATGCGTTGATTGGCAAGCTCAATCACCTGTAAGTTGAGTGAATGAGGCTGATCCAGTCCGAAACCATATTCTTTTTTGGAGCGTTGATCGAGCAGGACTTGGTTCGGTTTTTGCAGAAATCGCAACGAGTTTTGAATCGTATCTTCCGCGAAAATGCGTTCGCGAGGATCGAGCGATATCACGCGAATAGGGCGACTCGGACGACCGGCAACGCGAATCGGTGATGACAAACGATCGATAAAGAGCGGTGAGGACCAAGCCACTTCGGTCAGCATGGCAGCTCGTCTCAAGACTTGGCGATCGAAGCGAATTTCCGTAGCCAAATTGTAACGACCGCTGCTGACGATCAATAAATCCGCATCCAGCAGACGAACAACGCGAACGGTGCTATCGAACAGGGAATTGCGAAAACCATTTTGGACAAACATCAGGACGACAGCAAAAGTGATGCCGAGCAATGACCAGAAGAACTTGCGTGGATCGGCCACTAAGTTCTTCCAAGCGATCGGTGTTTGAGAATGAAAAAAGCTCATAAACTTTGTGCTGTTGCTTGCTCCTGCTACGCTTAAAACAAAGGTTCCGCTTAGAACAGAGAAGCGGGTTCGGCTTTGCGGAGTTTGTTCAGCGCGATCGCGCCGCTGCAGGTGCAAATGACAAATCCGGCAATCGCGACGATGACGATTCGAGTTAAAGTCATGGAAATGGGAATTCCAGCAAACCATGACGTAAGGAAATAAAGAAGTTCGGCCAAAATCCAGGCGGGAATAAAGCTCAACAAGGCGAGATACCAAGCTTGAAAGAGGACCACATTGCTCAAGAAAGAATTGCTAAAGCCCATCGCTTTAAGGGTTGCATATTCGGGCATGCGATTTGCGATGTCAGTGGAGAGCACCTGGTAAACCACGGTAGCTCCGACCATCAAAGCCAGTACGACACCCATTTGAAAAATAATTCCAATAGGTGTTTGTGCAATCCAGCGTTCGGTCTCCCGCGCGATGACTTCTTTACGCGTGAGGACTTCGACCATGGCGGCATCTTTGCTGATGGATCGCAAGCCGGCGTTGATTCGTCTCGCTACGGTTTCCGGATTTGCTCCTGGGCGCAAGCGAATCAAGCCGATATTGGTCCGGCGAGTCGCATCCCATGGTACCAGTCGAGTGAATGCCGACTGTGAGACGACAACTTGACCGTTTGCCGCTAGGCCAGTCCCGATATCGATCAGTCCTGCAATCCGTATTCGACCATTACCCATCATTACTTCTTGGCCAATATCGGCATCCGTAAATCGGCGTCCATTGCGCGGACCGTAATCGCCTCGCGACGCAGTATCGATGAGCACTTGGCGGGAATTGAGCAGCTTATCCCACTGGGGAGCCCGCGCGTCATCGGTCGCTTGCCTCAAACGATCGCGAAACGGAAATTCATCAAGTCTCAATCCGATCACCGCAATCGCACGCATGCTTTTGTCTTGCGGATTTTGCCATCTTACCAAATCGATCCACAAGGGCTTCGCATCGCTAACGTCCGCTTGACCTCGACACCAAGTTAACCAACTTTGATCAAAATGCCGCGCTTCATAGAGATGCAAGTAATCGGGCGATCGAATCATCAAGTCGAATTCAAGTTGATTGATTAAGACGGTTGCCGTATTGGAGACAGCCCCGAGAAATCCCAATTGCATGAAGACCAAAAGCAAGGCAAATGCAATACCTGCTGCGGAAACCGTCGTGCGCAGCGGATATTGCAGCACGTTGTAAAATGCCATCGGTGTTCTTTTTAACATCGATGACATTTTTAGCCCTCCTCGGCCGACCAACTCGTTGACAACATAAACAATAGAATCGCTGCAACCGCTCTATTTTACCGTGGTAGGAACCGATGCAACAACATCGATAGAGACATCCACTTGCAACTGGACAAATGGATTGGCAGCGCGAGAACTGGTCGGATCAAGTTCGATAATTGCTTGTACAACGCGATAGTCCACGGGTGCTAGTGGATTGGGTGAGCGATATTGAGGGGCGCCGACGATGGGTTCAATCCGCAGCACAATGCCTTGCAATGGTTGGGCCAGGGCGGGGGAGGTCATCACCGCCATCTGCCCAATCGCCAGACGCCGCACATCAACCTCGCTGATCTCCGCTTGGCAGATCATCCGAGAGGTATCGGCCATCTCAATCAATGGCAGGGTGCCGATGGCGTTTCCTCGGCTCGTATCCACCCGGAGGATCTTGCCCTGAACCGGAGCTTTTAATTCCGTTTGCGCGAACTGATAACGCACCAAGTCAACCTGCGTCTTAAGAGATTCCAGCGGCGAGGTCTTTTCAATCCACGCTCGACTCTCCTGCAAAGCGGCGACTTTTTTCTCGGCAGCAGTCACTTGAAAATCGGCCAATTTTTTAGAATGCTCAGCAGCCAGTTCGGCTTCCTTTTGCTTTGTGGCGACTTGCTGCTGTTGTAACCTTTGTTGATCGACGGTCGAACGAGAAACGGTTGGCGAAGTGATAGGATCTTTGACAAGTTTCTCCATTCGTTCCACATTTTGATTGGCGATATCTACCGACTTGGTTCCGCTGCGAGCAAGTTCTAGCTGAGCTATCGCACTTTCCAATTGAGCTTTGGCTAAAGAAAGCTCTTGTTCGGCAGCAGCGACTTGCTGAGAGTTGTCATAAAGTTTGGCCGCCAATGCGGATTCGGCTTCCGCCAGTTTTTGCTCCGCTAACCGCAGTTCCAAGCCTCGTAGAGCACCGCTGGCCAAACGAATCAATAGATCGTCAGCCTTCACTTCCGCTCCCACCTCCGTAAGTAACTCGGCGACTCGGTCACCCGGTATTCCGTTCAAGCGAATGATGCCATCGGCCGGCAGCAGTTGCCCCTGCGCAGCGATGCGCGTCCCCCGCTGCAATAAGTTGCTCGATTCCGTGTTGCCGGACGCTGCCCCAGAAGCGACGTCGGGTCTGCCACAGCCGCCGACGGTTGCCAAAGACAGTGTTGCCAAAGACAGTGTTGCCAAAGACAGTGTTGCCAAAGACAGTGTTGCCAAAGATGGGGGGATCCAGGCCATAGATCCTAAAGGCAGTGTTGCTAGCAAAGCCTGAATCAAACTTTTGCGCAATCGTTGACCCATGACCGTTCCCTGCAGAAACTCATCCGTAGCATTTTGATTCACAGTATTTTCGTTTTTATTTTCGTTTTTATTTTCGATTTTCGATCACAGCATTTTCATTCACGAAGGCAGCGCTATCCGTGCACGCAGCGCCCCGTTTATCGGGTAGACTAGCAGTCTGAGTCTGCGCAATCTATAGGAACTTGGCCAAGATCGGCAAGCCGGGACCCTAAAGTCGAGGGAGTAATTGGATGACAGGAACGGGAGGTACAGAGCGGGCGGCAGTGCGAGCGACTGCGTTCGATCCCGATTTGCATCGACGCGCAACGGGGGAAATTCACGCGGCGATTGAGGTGAAGGGTATCCATCATTTCTATGGAGAGGGCGAGCAGAAAAAGCAGGTCCTCTATGACAATAACTTGGTCATTTATCCTGGTGAGATTATTATCATGACCGGGCCAAGTGGTTCGGGCAAAACAACGCTGCTCACTTTGTTGGGAACGTTGCGAAGGGTTCAGCAAGGTGAACTGCACGTGTTGGACGAATCGCTTCATCGGGCGAGTGATCATGAATTGCGGGAGTTGCGAAAGCGGCTGGGATTTATTTTCCAAGCGCACAATCTTTTTGGGTCGCTGACAGCAACGCAGAATGTAAGGATGGCTTTGGAGTTGGTGGAGCCGCACTTGTCACGGGCTGAGGCTACGGCTCGCGCGCAGCACATGTTGACCCAAGTCGGTTTGGGGGCTCGGCTGAATCATAAGCCGAAGCAGCTATCGGGGGGGCAGAAGCAGCGGGTGGCAATTGCTCGGGGCTTGGTTCATCGTCCGCGTTTGGTGCTGGCCGACGAGCCGACGGCTGCGTTGGATGAGCAGAGTGGCCGCAATGTGGTGGAGATGTTTCGCACGCTGGCGCAGCAAGAGCGAGTTACGATCATTATTGTGACCCACGATAACCGCATTCTGGATGTGGCAGATCGTATCGTGAATTTGGTCGATGGGCGAATCGTGAGCGATGTGCTGGTCAAAGAGGCTGCCATCATTGGTCAGATGTTGGCATCGTGTCGAGTATTCGATGGCCTATCGCCTCGTACCTTGACCGAAATGGCGGACAAGATGCAAGCGGAATCTTGGAATGCGGGTGAGCGGGTGATTCGCGAAGGGGATCCGGGTGACAAATTTTATCTGATTCGCGCCGGATCGGTAGCCGTTCTGCAAGGGCCTCAGGAAGCGAAAGTAGCCGAATTAAAAGAGGGGGATTTTTTTGGTGAAACAGCATTGCTCACCGGCCAACCGCGCAATGCGAGCATCGATACTCTGACCGACACGGTTCTCTACAGCCTATCGAAAACGCATTTTCAAGCCGCTTTGGCCGCCAGAGCGACATTGGAAAAAGAAGTTCGCAGCAGCTTGTTTGATCGCTAGTGAATCAGTCTGTGGCGTGATAAGTAGGATATGATCGGACTGCCGGATAATTTCGCAACTATTTGGCCGGATCCATCACAAAGCGATAGCCCGCATCGCGAAAGGTGAGAAAGTGTTTCGGGTTGGAGGGATCTGCTTCAAACGTTTTGCGGAGTCGACTGATAAACTGATCGACCGAACGCGTTTGCACATCGCCAGGCATATCCCAGACTTCTGCGAGCAGTTCATGCCGGCTGATGACTCGTCCTTCGTGGTCTGCGAGGTAACGCAGCAATTGCAGTTCTTTCTGGGTAAGGCGAACCTGTTGGTCGCCGACACGCACTTCGAATGTCTGGAAGTTGACGTAGCAATTGCCGAACGTAAGTTCGTTCACATTGGGGCGATCTGCACGCGGAGTGCGACTTCGATCTCGGGGGCTTAATCGCAACAAGTTCTTGACTCGGCTCAGGAGTTCATCGAGATCAAATGGTTTGGTGAGAAACTGATTGGCTCCGACATCGAAACCGCGAGTGCGATCTTCCGAGAGGCTGCGGGCGCTGAGAATCAGAATTGGCATGTCGTATCCGGCGTTGCGTAGAGTATCGCAAACAGCATAGCCACTCATTCCGGGCAGCATCAGATCGAGAATCATTAAGTCTATATTACTATCCCCCTGGATCAATTTGAGTGCGGTGGGGCCATCGTTCACCAGGGTAACGCGATAGCCTTCTGCTTCTAGGTTGTATTTGATTCCAACCCCGAGATGTTGTTCATCTTCGACAATCAAAATATGTTTGCGAGAGCTCATGGGTTTACACGATCAAGCAGAGGGCGTAGTGGGAAAGTTGGTTTGAGCTTGCGTGGCAGCTTGAGTATTGGCATCAATCACTTTTTCGGTTTGGTGCAAGGGAATTTGAACGATGACTTGGGTGCCAGGGCCGGAGGGGGCATCCTGGATTTGAATTTTGCCTCCCAGTCGTCGAACTAGAGTGTGCACAATAAACAAGCCTAAACCGGTGCCAGGTTTGCTGCGTTCCAGTTCGCTACCTACTCGGTAGAATCGACCGAAAACTTTTCGTCGAAATGCGCGTGGGATACCGGGGCCATTATCGATCACCTTCAGTCTCCACCAATCGCGATTGGGTATGCGTTCAAGTTGCACATCGACTTTTGGCGGCAAAGAAGAATACTTTACAGCATTATCAATCAGATTTCCGATCAGCATATTCATATCGGGCAACGAGCCAACGGTCTCCAGCATTTCGATATGCGACGTCACCGAATCGAGCGGGACGTTATAGCGTTGGCAGGCGGCTTGAATGGCATGCTGAATCACTCCACCTAAAGAAATGGTCTCGGCTTCGGAAGGTGCTTTAGGACGCTCTAATCGCGCGGCATCCAGCAAATGATTGATGAGTTGATCCAGTCGATCCACGTCGGCGAGCATCGAGCGGTAAAAATCAAAACGCTGTGACTCGGTAACCTGTCGTCGGTTAAGGGTTTGCAGGTAGAGTTTGAGTGAGGCGATCGGGCTCTTCAGTTCATGCGTGACGCTGTCAATAAAGTTAGATTGCCGACGGCTGAGATTGATTTGTTGAATGCTCAAGCGAAGATAAAACACGATACCCAGCAGAATGCAAACAAAAATTGTCGAGCCAGCGGACAGCAGAATCCAGTATAGCGTTGCGCGTTCAACGTTGTTGTAGGCTCCGGCCACATTAAGCAGTACCCAGCCCACCGCCAGTGCAACCAGCAGCACGATCATGATGACGGCAACAGTGATCGGCCAGCGAAGGGATCGGCGTTCAAACATGGGGAACTGTCTCAGGTCACAGCAGGAATCGAGTGATCGGATAGTGAACTTTTATTTACTTTGTTGCGTTGGCTATCCGAAGCAAAAGACGAAAATTTGGAAATCTTACTTTGGAAGTCTAGTCGACGTCTCTATACTAGCGAAACGCTTCTTAGCAGCCAACCGATCGAAACTCGCCTAATAGTTGTACGCACGGAGTTCACTGAAATGCGTTCCGATGCCAGTCATCTCCAGTTCACCGAGCAAACGTGGAAGACCGTAACCGACCACGCTTATCACTGTTTATGGCGCAAGGAATTTTGTCCGGAACGATCGAAAGTAGAAAACCTTCGCTGCGTTTTTTATGAGGCGGAAACCGAGGGAAGTTACGGCAGGCAGTTTTGGTTTTTTGAGGCAGTGGGGCCTGATCCTTGGGGAAAATATTATCATTTCTTTGGGGCCTTGGAGTATTCACTCCAGTATGGGCTGATGGAAAACTGCCAAGCGGCGTTGTTTGAGGAAGCCGAACATCGCCTGCGAGCATTGTCGGCGGCTACCGAACCGATTCCCAGTCGCGTATGGGCTCATCCCAGTACGGCAATTTGGGTGAGACTGGCCATCCTAGCCGTTTTGGTGGTTGCGATCGGCTGGCTATTTATCTTGGCCGGTTATCTGCGTCAATAAGTCGGTGAAATTGCATATTTTCCACATTTTCGCGCGCTGTCTGCCTCAGGGGTCCCAGCGGAGCACCGCTGAAAAACGGACGAATCTTTTCTCTTCGAGCGAATCCGCGCGGGTGTAATTCGGGTAAAATCCAGGTGCTTGACGGCTTTAGAATACTTCTCTGGCCAATCTGCCGGTCCGTGCACCATTCCCTCTCGAGGTCGTTTGCTGGATCGAGTTAATCACTTTCTACCTGAAAATAGATTCGCTTATGAACGCCGTTCCGGTCATCGATGTCACCGATTTGCAAAAGGCTTACAGTGAGGGTTTGTTCGGAACCAAGCAGTTCAAAGCTCTGAAAGGTGTAACTCTGCGAGTGGACCGCGGAGAGGTTTTCGGACTGCTCGGTCCCAACGGCGCTGGTAAAACCACACTGATCAAAGTCCTGCTAGGCATTATTCGCGGGACCGGTGGCACGGCACAACTCCTGGGGCTACCCGCCGGTTCCAAAGCGGCCCGCTGTCGTGTCGGTTATCTTCCCGAAAATCTGATGGTGCCTCGTCACCACACCGCTCTGGGAGCATTGAAGTTCTTCGGACGGCTCAGTCGGCTGGATGAAAAGACCATCGAACTTCGCTCCGCCGAATTACTCGAATTGGTTGGGCTGAAAGGGCGCGAGAAAGAACTGGCTCGCAAATACAGTAAAGGGATGCGTCAGCGTTTAGGATTGGCGCAAGCTCTACTGCATGATCCCGATCTTCTGATCTTGGATGAGCCGACCGATGGCTTGGATCCTCTGGGGCGATCGCAAATTCGTCAAATTTTGTCGCATTTGAGAGAACAGGGCAAAACGATCTTTTTGAATAGCCACATCCTGCAGGAAGTCGAATTGATTTGTGATCGAGTGGCCATTATGGCCAAAGGTCAGTTGCGAGGTTCGGGGCGAATTCAAGATTTGATCTCTCAGTTTTCGCAATCCATTGAAGCTCGAATTCGCATTGAAGTTGGGGCGAGTCAAGCCGCTGTAGAAGCTGCTTTAGTTAACGAATTTAAAGCCGTGGTGATCCCCTTGGCAGATGGAAGCTACTGTCGAGCCGAAGTGATCACACCCGATCAGGCAGCCATTGATCGTTGCATCGATCGATTGCGTAGCCATAGCTTAAGCATTATTCGCCTTGATCCGCATCGCCCCACGCTGGAACAAGTCTTTTTGAGTGTTGTCGACGATGGCGTCAATGCGGCCACCTAAATGTTGGCTGACCCGATCTTGGCGACCCAATTCTTGATTCGGGTCAAGGTTTACTTTCAAAAATTCAAACGATACCGTTCGCAGAAAATAACATGAAACCTTACATCGCCGTTTTGATCGATTCTTTCAACGAAGCTGTGGCCTCGCGAATGCTGTGGATCTTGTTCGCCGCTTGGACAGTCATCCTAGCGGGTATTGCTCCGTTCGGATATGTCGAGGAAAAAACTTTTGAATTGAGACCGCAGGAATTGAAGGATGCAAACGGTTTTCTCAAGCAACTCGAGACAGCTCGAAAAGGCAAGGGGAGCGTTTCACAGCAACGAATTGCCGGTATGTTGCCTGAAGAAACCGTGCAAGCGATCAGTCTCTACAATTCCAAGTCGGATGAAGAAAAGCGTCCCATACGTCGGGAAACCTACAATCAAATTACCGAGTCACTGAATGAAGTACTCAAGAGTAAAGAACTTTATTCGGCAGAGGTTTGGCCGACCGCCGACAAGCGGAGCAACATGAAGGACCTGATCAACCAGGGGACGGATAATTTGAACGAGGCAGAGCTTCAGGAATTAAATCGCCGCTTGCTCGAAAATTCGTACAGCTCGTTCGTTCAACCGGCCAATGGGGATGGCTTATGGTTGGGCTATGCGGGCTTCAAACTGTTTGAGCAATTGCCTGTCTCGAGAAGGCAAGCCAACCAGTTCGTAGAAATCTTTGCTTTCACGGCAATCATCAAAATTGGGCTGGGAGTGATCGCAGTATTCGTCGCGATCATTATTACTTCCTCGCTGATTCCCGATATGTTGCAAGCCGGTTCACTCCATTTGCTACTGAGCAAGCCGATCTCTCGAGCGTTATTATTTCTCTCAAAATTCTTTGGCGGCTCGATCTTTATTCTTCTCAATATCACGTATTTATTGGTCGGACTTTATTTTATTGCAGGTTGGCGCTTTGGTATTTGGAACGAAGGCTTGTTGGCAATCATTCCGGTAATCGGTTTCGTTTTTATCATTTTCTTCTCTGTATCCGCTTTGGCGGGAGTGATTTGGAAGAATGCGATTGTCTCAGTAGTGTTGACCATTCTCTTCTGGTTGTGCTGTTTTATCGTTGGCGCGGTTCGGGGTGGTTTTCAGCCCTGGGTGGAGAAGTTTCCTCAGATGGTGCAGGTGAGCGAGCAGCATGGCCACCTGTTATCCAATACTGAAGCAGGCCAAGTTCGGGTTTGGAATGCTGAGAAAGCGGATTGGGAGGGTGCGGTAAACAATGATTTTGACATTGGACGAAAAATTATCGGCCCAGTGGTACTCGAAGATACCAAGCAGTTGGTTTTCGCCAAAGCAGATCGAGGTGGCATGGGGTTTCGTGGGGCACGCGGAAGTCTGACAGTTGTCGATTTAGAAGAGACCCCTGGTGATAAAAACGGCAACAAAGCCAAGGTCCGCGATTTCCGCTGGGACTCGATCAATGGCCCCGATGTTCCTGACGGTACCAGGCAATTTTTGCCATGGAGAGGCAGCATGTTATTGCTGGCTGAAACCGGTATTTTCCGCTTGGATCCCAAGAAAATGGAAATGGCCGAAAGCGTTCCCACTTCGTTTCTCGGTTTCTCGATCCCCAAGGTACCGACTGTGTCGCCGTTTGAGCGAGTCACGCCTCCGACTTGGGCCAGCGAACGCCCCGATTTCATGACGGCGACCCCAGACGGCAATCAAGTGTGGCTCTATCACCGCGGCGCATTGGAATTGTTGGTGTGGGGCGAAAAGAGTTTCGAATCGAAACAGTTGGTCAAACTGGATGGAGACCGAAATGTCATCGGAGTGCTTGCCGTGAGCAGCACCAAAGGGGTATTAGTCCGTGAAAACGAACTGCCTAAAGTGTTCGATCTCAGCAAGCCCGATGTGTTTCAGGAAGTGTCTGCCGCAAGACTTGATGCGCCAAGGCAAATCCACTATCTCGGTGAAGGGGAGCAGTTTGTGGTCGTCTATCAAGAGGGAGAAGTAGGGATCCTCGATGCGGCCACTTTGAAATACACCAAGCCCAATTTAGAAGGACAAGGGCGAGCGAGTTCCGTGGGGCTGGGCGGAAATGGTGAACTGCTGGTGGCTCACTCGGTTCGATCGGTCACCAGTTGGGATTGGAAGAATCTGTCGACCCAAGAATCGAAGGTGTCACCGCGGACTACGGTGCAATGGATTTACGATTTCATTATCAATCCAGTCTATATCGTGAATCCAAAGCCAGCCGCTTTGGATGAAACCACCGCTTACCTACTTCAGGGTAAAGAAACACTAGGTATCAGTATCGATACAACAGACGTCGAGCAATCGCGCGATAAGATTGATCCTTGGACGCCGCTGTGGACCAATGCCATCTTTGTCGCCGTGATACTCACCATCTCCTGTTTGTACTTTGTCCGACAGGAATTTTGATGTCGCCAGGCAGCAGTGTCGCAGCAGTAGATTGGGCCTCGATACGAGCTTAGCCGTTATGGCGATAACGCTGTAAAGCTTCCGGCAATGGATACTCGGTGATGGAGATCACTTCGACCGATTGGTGGATTTCTAAAAGTCTGCGGTAGCCGAGTGTTAACAGTGAAGTCCTCTGAGCGACGAAAGCGGGGTCCAATTTTTTTTTGTCCGCCTCGGGTGGCACGATCAGGTTTTGAAAGCGTGCATCCTCGATAAATTGAGCGAGCGTTGGATTGCAGAGCAAGTGACGTTCGGGGGCGATATGAAGTTTCTCGGGGTCGAGCCAACCGACCGTATAGCGCAAATATAATTCGCTATCGATCAGCTCTTCGACTTCTTTCCCGCAGACCACGCAGAGATAGCCCTTCTCGCATTTCGCCATATATGCTAGTCAAGTCCCAGGACATCGGACATGGAATATAGGCCCGCCGATTTGCCCTGCAGGAATTGGGCCGCTGCGAAGGCACCTTGTACGTAGCAATCTCGATTGGAGGCGGCGACTCGCAGTTCGACCGTTTCTCCCAGCATGCCAAAGACGATCGTATGTTCGCCAGGATTATCCCCGGTGCGAACAGCATGGTATCCGATCTCATTGCGGGCTCGCTGACCAATTTGACCATGTCTCCCATGCATCGGCTTATCGAGCCCCATCTCGTTGGCGATGATTTGACCAAACTTCAGTGCCGTGCCACTTGGGCTGTCCTCCTTGTAACGATGATGACGTTCGATAATTTCAACATCGACACCACTGGAGACATTTCTAAGGACGCGAGCCGCTTGTTGGGCGAGTTTCATCGTCAAGTTCACCGCAAGGCTCATGCTGGGTGAGTAACAAACCGGGATCTTGGTCGTGATGCCGTGGAGCAGTTCATGGTGTTCTTTTTCCAGGCCAGTGGTGGCAAGCACCAGGGGTAAGCCGCGGTCTGCGCATTGACGCATGGCGACCAAAGCTCCTGCTGGGCTTGAAAAATCGATCACCGCTTGGACGCTTCCTGCTGCGGGCCATTGATCGGAGATTGCCACGCCAATTTTACCAACCGCTGCCAGTTCACCCGCATCTTTGCCAACTTGCATACAAGCGGCATGATCGATCGCCGCGACCACTTCAAAATGAGAGTCTTGAGTGCCCAAGGCAACAAGGCGGCGTCCCATACGTCCCGCAGCACCATGAATGGCGAGTGTAACTTTTGACATCGTGCAAGCATCTCCAGCAAAATACGCGGTTCAGTGACGCTGTATTTTATAACGCAGTCGAGGCTTTTGCGGGAGTCCGGCCCGTGAGGTGAAATTCGGAAGTGAATCGGATTAGTGAATCGGATTAACTGTAGAGCTGAATCGCTTTGATGATTGCATCCAGTTCGTTAGGCACAGCTACGGCTCGGTTGGCGAAGGCCGCCCGAGAAACCCCACGGCTCCCCAGAACTTCATTGAATTTGTCTTGGTCGGCCGTATGATACGCGACGGTAGCGGTTGGATCCTTGAGTTGATGCCCTGTCAAAATGCAGACGACGCGATCTCCGCTGCCAATGATCCCCTCCTGTCGCAGCAAGCGTGCACCAGCGACGCTCGCTGCGCTCGCCGGTTCACAACCGATTCCTCCGGCACCGACTTGTGCCTTGGCATCGAGGATCTCTTGATCGGTTACGCGGCGCACAACACCATTGCAGAACTCCAGAGCGCGCAAGCACTTTTTCAAGTTCACAGGGCGATTGATTTCGATCGCGCTGGCGATGGTATCCGCCTTTCGGTGCTCGCGATCGAGTTCATCATAGTAGTAACAAGCGATTTCCATCGCCGGCCTCGCGTCATTCCAGCGCAGACCGCGTTTCTCGTAGAGTTCGTAAAGCGTATCGGCACCAGCCGCGTTGATGACGGCTAATCGCGGTATGCGTTCGATCAATCCTAATTTATAAAGCTCTAAAAATGCCTTGCCAAAAGCGCTGCTGTTCCCCAGGTTCCCCCCTGGTACCACGATCCAATCTGGAATTTCCCACCGCAGCGCTTCGAGCACTCGAAACATCACCGTTTTTTGGCCTTCGAGACGAAACGGATTGATGCTGTTGACAAGGTAAATGCCTAAGTCTTTGGCAACTTCTTGAACACGCTGCATCGCATCATCGAAATCGCCAGCGATTTGGACCGTCAACGCTCCATACTCGAGCGCCTGTGAAAGCTTGCCATAAGATATCTTGCCACTGCCGATGAAGATGATCGCTCGCATCAGTTGTGTCACCGAACAATACATCGCCAACGACGCGCTGGTATTGCCCGTGCTCGCGCAGGCCGCTCGACTCGCTCCGATCATACGGGCGTGCGTGAAGGCGGCGACCATACCATTATCTTTAAAACTTCCCGATGGATTCATGCCTTCGTACTGAAGGTAGAGTTTGCCCGGTTGCATACCCACGAATCGACCCACGGCGTCAGCTTGTTGCAGCAAGGTTTGACCCTCACCGGCGGTGATAAGGCGATCGATTGGCGCAAACGGGAGCAATTCATGAAATCGCCACACGCCCGAAAAACGCACTGGCGAAAATCTTTCCCGCCAATGATTTTCAAATTCCTTCAGCGAAGAGGGGATTTCGACCAGAGACCAATCATAGTCGACGTCGAGCAAGTCGCCGCATTTGGGACAGGCCGTGCGTACTTCCATCACATGACAAGTTGTATTGCAAAGAGGGTTGATGCACCGCTGAAAGGCAATGTCGGAACTTGTGCGTCGGAGCAGTGAGGGAACGTTGGTGGTCATTCGCATGGCAGAGCTTTCCTGCACCCTTGGCTGAACACTCAATGGCTGAACACTCAGTGGCTGAACACTCAGTGGCTGAACACTCAGTGGCTGAACACTCAGTGGCTTAGCACGCGTTGGCTGAGCCGCCTATGGCGTGGGGCTGAATTTCAAATGAGCCGAAGTGGTACAAACATCCTTTTCTAGTGTAGCAATTTTGTTGACCGGAGACGCTTTGCCGCCTACATTGAGGCTCATGGTCGTCCCAAGGCCATCCCGCCCGGTTTGGATCCAAGTCCCGCCTAAACTACAGTTGTACCCCACCTCGTACCATACCGTTTTTGCTCACTCTGGCCCACAGTGGCAAAATTGTGGCAAATGCACGCGGAAAGTAAGCCGACTTTGGTCGTTTGGCATGGTTTATGCACCCCCAAAGGTCGCTTTTTCCCGGTCGAGAAAGGGGTTCCTTACGTATTATCCGCGATGGGCCTGTCCAAGGCGAATGATCTCGGAACTCTACTACACGGTTCGGATGGCGATAACTCACAGCCATTTTACGGAAATCGCACACTCTGGCACCTATTAGGAAAAGTAAACCATGAATGATCGCGATCTGGAACATTATCGGAAATTATTGCTGATCCTAAAAAACCGCATTTTGGGCGATGCCGAAATGCTGACTGCTGAGTCTTTATCCGCAGAAAGCGGTATTTCGACTGGCGGTTATCCAACGCATCCAGCCGACATCGGCACGGAAAATTATGATCAAGAATTTACACTGGAATTGTTACAAAATAATGGAAATACGCTGGACAGTATTGAAGCTGCTCTTGCCAGAATTTCTAGTGGTGAATATGGTTCCTGCTCGGAGTGCGGTGGTCGCATTCCGAAAGCTCGCTTAGATGTTCTTCCGGATACACCTCACTGTGTCAAGTGTGCTCAGCAGTTACAAGGTTGATTCGATTGTGGTACCGATCCCGTTAAGCCGATGGATCGCATTTACCTCCTTGGCGGTCATCGGTACCTCTGCCGATTTGCTTTCCAAGCATTGGATATTTTTATGGCGTGGCCTGCCGGGTGAGAATCCACCTTGGTGGCTGATCGAAAACTACGTGGGTATCGAGACGGCCATTAATACTGGCGCCCTGTTCGGTATGGGGGCCGGTTATGGGCTGTTCTTTGCAGTGATGTCCATCTTGGCGGCTACCGCGATCGTCATTTGGCTCTTCGGATTTCGAGCCGCTCATAGTCTTTGGCTGACCGTCGCCTTGGGCCTCGTGATGGGAGGGATTTTCGGAAACCTCTACGATCGGTTGGGGATTTGGTATTCCGCCGATATGCCTTGTCCGTTGGGTGTCCGCGACTGGATCTTACTGCGGTATGGTGAGTACACTTGGCCCAATTTCAATATCGCCGATTCACTTTTGGTGTGCGGAGCGGCCATGCTCGCGTGGCATTCCTTTTTCCTGCCTCATCAACCAGTCGATAAGAAAGGCTGATCGTGCTGCCTGCTACCTTTACGCAATCCCATCAAGGACGCTGGGAAGCGGCTGTCGAATGGGCACGGAAAGCTGGACGAAAGACTTTGGAATATTTCCAAGGGGATAATTTCGAAGTTGTGCGCAAGAGCGATGCTTCGCCTGTTACCATCGCCGACCAGCAAGCCGAACAGTTGATTCGCCAGGAACTTGCTAAACATTTTCCCCAGGATGGGATTCTGGGTGAGGAATTCGGCGGCATCGAAGGTGAAAGCGGTTACCAGTGGATCGTTGATCCGATCGATGGCACCAAGTCGTTCATCTATGGTGTGCCGCTCTATTCCACCTTGGTCGGATTGCTCTTTGAGGATCAGCCGATCGCGGGCGTGATCTACATCCCCGGTATGGATGAATTGATCCATGCAGCCATTGGTCACGGGGCCTATCATGAAGTTTCAGGAAAACCCATTCGCCGCGCCTCCGTTGCCCGCTCCCGCTCACTGCAAGAGGGACTCTTTGTTACATCCCAAGTCGATACCTTCGACAAGCGTGGTTCCCGTTCAGCGTTCACGGACCTGCAGGCGCGAGCCTACGTCACGCGAACTTGGGGCGATGCATACGGCTATCTTTTGGTGGCTACCGGCCGGGCCGAAGTGATGGTCGATCCGCGAGTGAGCCCCTGGGATGTAGCGGCCGTCTTGCCAGTGATCGAAGAGGCAGGGGGACGCTTTACCGATTGGAAAGGGAACCGCACGATTCATGGTGGCGATGGCGTTGCTACCAATGGAAATCTGCATGCCGAAGTTCTCGAGCTGCTAAAGGCCTGATGGCTGGCTTTCTGTCTTCCCTGATTTCCCAAGCAAATTTCTATGGGGTATCCCAGGGAACATGCTGATAGGCACTCGGAACACGCTGCAAGCCTTTTTCCCACATCCAACCGAGGAGTGCCTCATCTTGAGTCTCTTCTTTTTCCGAGCGTAACTTTGTCGCGGTGGGAATGGCCGAGTTAAGCCATGCGCTTCGACTCTCCAGCCAAAAAATAAGACTCTTATGGGGGGTGGACCAAGTTGCTTGGGCAGCCGCGGGGCTATCGACAAGCGTTTGTTCGGGGAGTCGTTGTACCCAATCTTTCACCCCGTTCGGCTGTGATGTGGTCCCGAGAACGATTACGTTTTTATTCCCCAGTTGGATAAATCGCTCTATTTCAGCGGCTATCGGGGCGTCGTTGAGAAGGTCTGCTGTGGGCAAGATGAGCCACTGGGCTTGTTCTTCAAAGCGGTCGGTGGCTCTGGGGTCAGCATGTTTACACAGCAATTCGAAAGCATGACCCAAGCCATTGTCCTCTTGCGAGCCCCAGTAGTAATGGTGCTGCGACAGCGGTTCGTAGCACCAGATCATTGTTCGCTCTTTCTCGGCGGCAAGCCCCAAGGCTAGCAGTGCTGGCTGAGAAGGAGTTTCCGATAGCTGGCTGGCCCATAACGCAGCCTGCAACCACAGCCTTCGGTTATCGGCATAGTTAAGGAACATGCTGCCGACCGCATTTTGATCGCCGATAATTACCAAACGACCTTGACCGATTTCCTTAGCTGCAATGACGCCGGTAGGGCCAGGTGTCTCGCCGGGTGAAAAAGCAAAGTCGCCAAAGAAGCCCAGGGATTTCCCTTCTCCAAAGGGGCTTATTTGACCGTCGTCGGCCCAGCCTTGCGAGCTGGTCCATGCGATGGCTAGCTTCGGATCGACACTGCCACCGGTCTGAAAGGCAATCTGACGCAATTGGTCTGTAACAGGATGTTTCGCAAAGGATTCAATGGTAATCCAGGCAGGTCCTTCCGATAGCGTATGGGGTGAAACATCGCAGGCGGAATGCAGTGTGAGTTGTATTCCAAGTTCATGGAACCACGGTTCCAAAATCGCATTGTGAAAATAGCAATTGGTATGATCGGTGATCACAATCACTCCGCCGCCCGCCTGCAAATAATTGTTCAACGCTCGGATTTCCGAAATAAGAAAAGGGGGGCGGTCAGCGGATACAAGATTGACGACCACTAAGGCTGCGTCTTGTAGGGCCTCGGGAGTCCATGGTTCCACTTGCGGTTCGCAGTTCCAGCCAAAAGCCTCGAGAGAACGCGCGGCCCGCGCGAGGCTGTGCAATTGGTGATAATTGTATTGCTGAGGAGCTGGGAGTTGTCGGATCCAAGTGTTGCTGTGCCAAGTATCGAACAAAACGGTATGAGGTTTCGAATCACTTGTCGTTTGTGCCCAGATCGAACCGCTGGGTAGAACAGAGATGCACAGCAACCACGCGACAGCGCGAACTCCCAAAGGTGAGAGCGAGAGCGGAAGTGAGGTCGAACGTTGCATTTTGAAGCGCCACTATCGTGATCGAGTTCCATAAAGACTTCGATTCATTATAGGTCACTAGGTTTATAGTTTTTCGTCAAAGCGGGTGAGTTGTGATTTCCGCACATCGCTCGACTGCGAAAATCTCCTAATCGTTACAATCGCTACTCCGAAGATTGGCCCTAGGAGGTGGTCTATTTCAGCAGCGAGGGTTTGTACATCTTGCGTCCTAGCGTCGGATTGTAATTCGTCCAACGGCTTTCGCTGTTCATATCCGAACGAATCAGCTCGGTCGTGGCATTCATTTTTGCATCTAGATCGTCGAGTTGATGCAATAACATGGCCTCTAAAGTCATCGGTACTCGCGGGCTGCCATGCTCCATGGAGCCGTGGTGGCTGACGATCATATGTTGCAACCGCCACAGAGTTTCCTTTGGAATCTTGGTGCCATCGGCCTCAGCGGTCTCCACAAGTTTTTGCAAGATTTGTACACCTTGCACCAAATGACCAACCAGTTGTCCTGGATCGGTGTAGGTGAGTTCTCCTTCGAAACCGAGCTCTTCGATCTTGCCGATATCATGCAGCATTGCTCCGACAAGCAATAACTCACGATCGACTTGTGGATAGCGGGGAGCGACGACTTGGACCAAGCTCATAAGGTCGTACATGTGCTGTAGGAGTCCACCTGGGTAAGCATGATGGGTTTTCACTCCCGCCGGAGCCGCGGCGAGTTTCTCCTTGATATGGACATCATTTAGAAACGCGTCTGCGATCCGCTTAAGCGATGTTTCGCGGATCGATGCCATCATTTCTGTCAAGTGATTCCACAAAAGATCGATGCGTTTCTGGTCAATCGCGTCAAAGTCTTCTGCATTGACGTTCGATTCTTTGGTGGGTTCAACATCGTTGACGATCAGTTGAATGCCACCGTTGAAGAGTTGAGCGACGCCGATAATGCGTACGAAACCTCCTTTAGGAATCGACTCATACAATCGCTGATCGGCATTCCATCGCATGGCCGTAACGACACCGGTGCGATCCGCCAGTTGCAACAATAAATACAGATTGCCTTGTCGATTTGGACGCAATTGCTTATCGAGCACACGATAGATTTCATCGACTTCATCGCGAGGTTGCAACTGGGCTACGAATTGTCGTTTCATGTAAAGTTGTCCTAACGATAATGCAGATGAATGATGGCAATTGTTTTTGGCAAACTTAAAGGTTGAGTCTTTTGGCAGAGGAGATCAGTAAATGCGGATTCAACCCAAGTTTTTTCCCAGGGCATTGGCGATGATCCGGCAACGTTTCATCATGTCGTTAAACTGAGAAAAGTCGAGCGACTGATAGCCATCGCTCATCGCCTTTTCGGGGTTAGGGTGAACTTCGACAATCAATCCATCGCAGCCTGCTGCAATACTTGCCGCAGCCATATCGGGAACCAGGTAAGTGTGTCCGGTGCCATGGCTCGGATCGACAACGACAGGCAGATGCGTCTTGCGATGTAAATAGGGAACCGTTGCCAGGGGCAATGTGTAGCGAGTATGGGTTTCGAAAGTGCGAATGCCTCGTTCGCACAACATTACATTGGGATTCCCTTCGTTTAGAATATATTCGGCTGCCAGCAGCCATTCGTCGATCGACGAAGCGGGGCCTCGCTTGAGCAACACGGGGCGTGGCGTTTTGCCGACAGCTTCGAGCAAACGATAGTTTTGCATGTTGCGCGCGCCGACTTGAAGCACATCCGAATATCGCGCGACCAGTTCGACATCTTCCGTGCTCATGACCTCGGTGACGATCGCCAAGCCGGTTTCTTGGCGAGCCAAATCGAGGAGTTTCAGCCCATCTTCTTTGAGGCCTTGAAAGCTGTAGGGACTGGTGCGTGGCTTGAATGCTCCACCGCGGAGTCCCGTTGCGCCGGCAGCCTTGACGGCTCTGGCTGTTTGTACGATTTGTTCTTCGTTTTCTACCGAACAGGGCCCGGCGATGACTCCGATCGAATGGCCGCCCACTTTGAGGTTTAACGCACAAACTTGAGTTGGTTCCTGTTTCACTTCGCGACTAGCTACTTTGTAGGGCGCGAGGATGGGAACGATGTCAGCCACACCGGGGGCTGATTCGAGGGATTCACGAGCCACCTTGCGGTCGTCGCCCACGGCGGCCACGACCGTACGTTCGGTTCCGCGAATGATGTGCGCCTTGAGTCCCAGGTCTCGAACGCGCTGTTCGATGTGCGTTATCTGATCGTCTGAGGCATTTTTTTCCATCACAATAATCATGGGGGCTTTCTCCGCTGGATCAAATCTAATTGCGATTCTGGATCGGGGTTGGGGATCGGTAAAGCAACAAAAAAACCCCGCCGTCTAGGAGACGTCCGGGGTTGCGGTTAACAGTCAATCATTTATGAGCATCGGTGATTGCTTTTCCCGCTACCGGACGTCCTGTTCGTGTAGCTAAAGCAGTGACTATAGCTGCAGCTTCTAAACTCGTAGCCGAAGCCTTTACGACAGGGATTCCACGTGCCCGCGACGAACCATACTTCCTCAGCGTAAAAAAACACGTCGGCTGTGAAGTTCTGGCCGGTGAAGTTTTGGCCGGTGAAGTTTTGGCCGATGAAGTTCTGGCCGGTGAAGTTTTGGGCGGCATAGTAGTTTCGGTTATTGCAATCCATAAACACTATCATAAATGGTTTTTGAGCTCCGCGATAGCCCGCCGATGATAGGCTTTCCGCCGGAATGTGGCGCGGGAATAATGAGTGGCTACCGGTTGGCGATCGATTTGCGGGATTTTGCCAGGGCTAAAACTGAGGAGCCCCATTGCAAGGGGAGTCGCTCATCGGCAAACTGACAACTCCGGAGCATTGCCGGCAATGGATTGTTTTTGAGGATTTGACCCAGGGTTCATTACGCGTAAGGTTATCTGACTCGATCATGAATAAAGCTCCCAAGACGGCTATTCAGCCGACACGTGCGGAAGACTATCCGGAGTGGTACCAACAGGTGATCAAGGCGGCCGATTTGGCAGAGAATTCGCCCGTTCGTGGCTGTATGGTTATCAAGCCCTGGGGCTACGCGTTGTGGGAGAATATGCAGCGGGTATTGGATGGCATGTTCAAAGCAACCGGTCATCAAAACGCCTACTTTCCGCTGTTCATCCCGATGAGCTATCTGGAGAAAGAGGCGGAGCATGTGGAGGGCTTTGCAAAAGAGTGCGCTGTGGTGACCCACCATCGTTTGGAGCCTGATGGACAAGGTGGCTTGCGACCGGCCGGTCCGCTCGAGGAGCCGTTGATTGTTCGACCGACAAGCGAAACCATTATCGGTGCCATGTACGCAAAGTGGGTTCAGTCCTATCGGGACTTGCCCATCCTCATCAATCAGTGGGCCAATGTGGTCCGCTGGGAATTGCGGACGCGACTCTTCTTGCGTACAGCCGAATTCTTATGGCAAGAAGGGCATACGGTACATGCTACGGCAGACGAAGCGATGGACGAAACTCGCAAAATGCTGGATGTCTATGCCGACTTCGCCGAAAACTATATGGCGGTGCCCGTGATCAAGGGTGAGAAAACAGCTGCCGAGCGATTTCCGGGTGCAGATACTACGCTGTCGATCGAGGCGATGATGCAAGATCGCAAAGCGCTTCAGGCCGGAACATCGCACTTTTTGGGACAGAACTTTTCCAAAGCTCAAGAGATCAAATTCCAAGATCAAAGCGGAAATGTCGCTTATGCTTGGACTACCAGCTGGGGCGTCTCCACACGACTCGTCGGCGCATTAATCATGACGCACAGCGATGATGATGGACTGGTCCTGCCACCCCGCTTGGCTCCATCTCACGCAGTCATCTTACCCATCTATCGAGATGAAACTCAGCGCGAGGAAGTTTTAGCGTATTGCCGGAAGTTGCGAACCGAACTGCAAACGATTACCTGGGACGGTCAGCCATTGAGAATTGAGATGGATGATCGCGACCTTCGCGGTGGCGAGAAAAAGTGGTATCACGTGAAGCGGGGTGTACCACTGCGTTTAGAAATTGGCCCGAAAGATATCGCGCAAGATGCGGTCTTTGTGGCTCAGCGCGATAATGGCGAACAGAAATCAATGTCTCGCACCGCTCTGGTGAGCGATGTTGTGGAAATGTTGCAGACGATGCAGAATCGGCTCTTTCAAAAAGCGCTCGATTTGCGAATCAAAAACACCTGCGAGATCGATAACGAAGCCGATTTCCGAAAGTTCTTTTCGCCGAAGAATACGGAATCGCCGGAGATACATGGTGGATTTGCACTGTGCTATTTTGCTTCGGAAGAAGATGTGGCTCCCGTTTTGCAAGAGTTAAAAGTGACCATTCGTTGCTTGCCGATCGCGAATGTGGATGAGCCTCCGGGTAAATGCTTCTTAACCGGTAAACCTGCAGCGCGACGTGGCATTTTTGCGAAGGCATACTAGACCCAAAGCGATTAGGTTGTTGGCATGGGATCGATTCAGCCTCATTTCCACACGTTGGCGCTGGTGGCTGTATTCAGTCGTCACGCGGATGCCATGGCATGGGGTTTAGAAAAATTGGAATCGATGCTCGGGCCAATCGCGCTGCAAAGCGAGGATTTCGATTTTTCTGAAACTCGGTTTTACACCAAGGAAATGGGTGAAGGCTTGCGCAAACGCTTGGTTTTGTTTGAACCTTGGTACGATGCTGGCCATTTAGCCGAGTGCAAATTGCAAACCAATGCCTGGGAGGAAGAGTTGGCCCGTAGCGGTCGATTCCCGGATATCCGGCCACTGAATCTTGACCCAGGTTATCTCACCCTGGCTAAGTTTGTATTGGCCACCACCAAAGATCGCGAACATCGACTCTATCTTCGTGACGGAATCTACGCAGAACAGACACTCTTTTTCGCACATAAGCATTGGCAACCGCGACCGTGGACTTATCCTGATTATTGTCGAGCCGATTTTCATCTTTTCTTCCACGCCGCCCGCCGATATCTCAAAGACAAATTGAATCGCGAAGCGGAACAGGAACTTCAAATTGAGGAGTGAGCGGTGATGTCGCGAGGTCTACTCCTCGTCCTTGTCCTTAGCACGATCGTTCCAAGCTTTTTGGCCAGCTTGTTGATGGTTTCGTTGGTTCGTCGTTGGGCCGAACGCTTGGGACTGATGGATCGGCCGGGAGCTCGCAAAGTGCACCAGCATCCTATTCCGCTCGGAGGGGGAATTGGTATTTGGTTTGCCGTAGTTTTTACTTTCTTGATCGGTGGACTCTTGGTGTGGCTGCTGAGCAACAATTCCCTGGCCAATCTTAGTCCTATGTTTCGTTTGCCTGAGGAGTTAAGCGTTTATTTTCCTGGTATGGTCTATCGATTCGGACAGTTGCTCGGTCTCTTGGCTGCTGGGACCGTGCTGATGGTGCTGGGACTGGCCGATGATCGCTACGGTTTGAAATGGCAGATTCGATTGGGTGTAGAATTTGCGGTTGCCTCTTTTGTCGTTTTCGGATTGGGGATGCAATTGACGGCCTTTGTGCCGTGGGGTTGGGTCGCCGGCTTGATATCCGTTGTCTGGATTGTGGCCTTGGTAAATTCTTTCAATATGCTGGATAACATGGATGGATTATCGGGAGGTGTCGCTGCGATCGCGGCCACTATGCTGGCCATAATGCTTCTCTCGACCCCCGCCCAGCCGCAAATTTTTGTCGCCGCGATGTTATTGGTGTTGGTAGGTGGATTGTTGGGGTTTCTGGTACATAACTGGCCCCCGGCCAAAATATTTATGGGAGATGCTGGAAGTTATTTCGTCGGATTCTGGATCGCCTGTTGTACCTTGCTGGCAACCTACGCGGGATCTAAGACAAGTCAACCTCATGCCATATTGGCGCCCGTATTCGTCCTAGCCATTCCGCTGTACGACATGATCAGCGTCATCATCATTCGCATCTCTGAAGGCCGCAGTCCCTTCGAGGGCGACAAACGACATTTCTCGCATCGGCTGGTCGAACTGGGGCAGACGAAAAAACAAGCTGTGTGGACGATCTATCTGGCTACGGCGACCTGCGGTCTTGGAGCGTTACTGTTGCCGCGTGTCGATGCAATTGGTGCGTTGATCGTTAGCGCGATCGTGCTGTGCGCCTTGGGATTGATTCGCATTTTGGAGTCCCAAGCGTGGGAAAAAAACAAGTAAACTCGAATAAACGAGCGGCAGTTCCGCGCGATCGATCCGCCCAGGTTAAGCCTCAAAACGCAGCGAATATCGGCGCATCCGAAGCGGTGATCACTGGCGAGTCATCGGGTTTACTGGCGTTGGCCGTCGGAGCAGGGCTCTCGGCAACTATGCTGATGCCAACCGATTCGGTCAGCGGTTCAATGGGGCACGGTTTACCTTTAGTTGCCTATTGGCTCCTGGTCCCATTTCTGCTCACCTGGTTGGTGGCCAAGCAAGCCTTTCTCACGGAGGGTTCAGCCCAGGCGATGTTGCAGCGAACCGCGATTGTGGCAATGTATGCTTGGGCGCCAGTATTAATCTGGGTGGCAACGGTTGTGCTAGTTCGCTGGGATCAGGGAAATAATCGTTCCAGCCTCAACATGCTCTGGCAATATGTGGGAGCTGCGTTTTGTTCGGTCGTTCTCACCGTCTATGCTTCCAACTGCACTCGCCGTCGCGCCTTGCTGCAACTCTTTCTATTTCTTTGCTTCGGGTTAGCCCTTCATGGTCTGCACCAATATCTGATTAGCATGCCGGCCGATCGAAAAGCGTTCGAGCTGGATCCTGTGGCGATGATGCGCATGGCGGGTATCGATGCCTCGATCGGTTCACAAGAATATCAGCAATTCAAAAATCGCGTGGAGAGCACGGAACCTTTCGCCACCTTTGCGCTGGCGAATTCTTTGGCAGTGGTCCTGGGTGTCGCGACGGTGCTTGGCTTTGGAATGGCAGTCGGTGATTGGTTGAGGAAACGGAGTATTCGGTTGGTGATCGCGTGGCTGCTGTTGACGTTTGTGATCGGCTGCGTACTGATTCTGACAAAAAGTCGAGCCGCTTGGATCGGGACTGCGATCGGCATGGGAGGTCTGATCGCTTCGCTGATTTGGAGTCGCCGCGAGTTGCGTCTGGCGATGCTGTGGATAAGCGTACTGGGTATCTTAGGACTAAGCGTACTGGGATGGATCGGATATCGGCAGGATCCTTTGGTCGTACTAGAGGCGACCAAATCATTTCAATATCGAGTCGAGTATTGGATCGCTACCTGTCACATGATTTTCGATCATTGGCTGCTGGGCGTTGGCCCCGGTCAGTACCAAAGCTACTACACTTGGTACAAGCTTCCCCAAGCGAGTGAAACGGTTGCCGATCCGCACAATTGGATTATGGAGATTTTGGCCACGACGGGTTTCGGCGGGTTGCTGGCGTGGTGCATGTTTGTGGGGATCATTTACCGGTGGCGAAACAAGGTTCGGAAGATCCATCCAGCCGTGCGGGCCGCTGCTGAGGAAAAAGTTCAAGAAGAAAACGTTCAAGAAGTGTCTAGCCCCGAGGAACCCGCGAATTCCACGGCTCTGGCCGCAGAAAAGAAACCGAACCATGGCGTGATTTGGGATGACACCGATGTCACAACTCCACAGCGCTGGCTGTACGCAGGTGGTTATTTGGGGGTTGTGTTGACGATCTTCCTCGGGCTACCTCTCGGATTTTTTCCCGATGTGGAGCCGTTGTTCTGGTCGCTGCTAGGAACAAGTTTGCTCGGTGCCTGGATTCTGTGGGAACAAGGTCGGCCGGATCTGGTTGGATCGGCTAGTCAGGTGGGGGGGAGGCCCACGGAGGAAGCGGTTTTGCCAGAGATTCAGCGAAGTATCGTCTTCTGGCCGAGCGTTGTATGGGGGATTGCTCTGTTGGCGGCTGGTGGCTGGATGGTCCCAGGTGTCTGTTTGCCGCTGTGGATCATGGTGGCAATTTGGATCGGGGTGGCCAACGAGTCCTTGCGGGCCCATCGCCGCTCGATTTTGCCCCTGAAACGGACCTGGTGGGTTGGTTTACAAATCGGAAAAATCGCCATTTTTGCCCTATTTCTTGGGACGGCTTGGAATCCCGTCATGAAGTTGCTGCCGGTGCTGAATACTTTGAACTTTGGCGGCCGATCCAACGTAACAACCCTGCAAAACGCCATTCTGCTGGATCCGCTGGATCCGAG
>JBIKMB010000101.1:0-19304 GCA_044359485.1 Pirellulaceae bacterium
AGAACTTGGAGAAAGTGGGGCAGGGGAGGGATTTACGACCGACCGCGCTGGCCGTGGAGAAGACGAACTGTTTCGACGAAAGTTAGAAGGCATGTCGCTCTGGATTCTCTCAAAATTGCAAAAGAACTTTTCTTCAAGTTTAGTTGCCCCACCGCTTTTCGAAAACGCTTCCCCTCAATTTCGAGGCAATACCCTCGTAGAAATAGGGTGCCAAACCCTATACTGGTGAGCGATCGGGTTGGATTCTTACCGAAACCCGCGATCTTGCAGTACGTATAGGGAGCCCCGTAATGCGGTCTATGCTTTCCGTTCCAAGCTTTTTTGGCACCAGCTATCTATTAGGCCTACTGCTTATCAGCCTGAATGTCGGCCATTCACTTTGGGCTCAGCAATCTTCCAGAGAAGATTATCTTCGAAAGCACTTTGAGCAATATCACGAACGACGCCTGATCCTGTTTCCTATCGATGCTACGATGCAAGGCGATGCGCGTTACAACGATCGATTGGCCATCACTTCTTCGCCCGATCATGTTGCCCAAAGAAAATACTTCTTCCAGGACTCTTTGGAACAATTGAAAAATGCGCCGGAGGGTAAAGCGTCCCCAGAAACAGAATTGGCGGCTGAAATTCTGCAATACGAATTGATCCATCAACTCGAAGCGATCTCTTTCGATTTCGAACGTATTCCCACCCATCAATTCGACGGCTTGCATTTGCTTTTTGCTCAATTGGGTAGCGGCAGTAGCAGCCAACCGTTTAAAAGTGTGAAAGACTATGAAAACTGGCTGGGGCGCATCGAAGATTTCGATGTGTGGGTCAATGCATCGATCGATGCCTTCAAACGCGGAGCCGCGGAAGGTTATGTCCTACCCAAAATTTTAGCCGAACGCATGGTAACGCAAATGCTTGACCCCACGATTGTCACCGAGGATCCCACCACAAGCTTGTTTTACGCTCCCATTCGAAATCTCCCCTCAAGTTTTTCAGCTCAAGATAAAGAACGCTTGACCGCAGCGTACCGGACAGCGATTTCCTCGCAAATCATTCCCGCCTATCGACGCTTTGGCGAGTATCTGCGAGATGAATACATTCCCAAGACTCGTACCACTTCAGGGATAGGAAGTTTACCGCATGGTCCCGAACAATATGCTTATTGGGTAAAGACCTGGACGACGACCGATTTGTCACCCGATGAAATTTTTGCAACGGGCGAAAAGGAAGTGGCTCGCATCCGCAGCGAGATGGAAAAGGTCCAAAAGCAATTGAAGATCGAAGGCACTCTAGAACAATTTTTTAACGTGGTGCGCAGCGATCCACGCTTTACACCCTACAAAAACGCCGAGGAAATATTACAAGCATTCCGCAACATTCAAGCCAAGATTGAACCCAAACTCGATCGCTTGTTTTTGTCGCGTCCGAAAACACCCTTTGAAATTCGACGCACAGAGTCTTTCCGGGAAGCGACAGCCAGTGCGGAGTATATGCCTGGATCTGCAGATGGGAGTCGACCTGGGATCTTTTATCTTCCGATCCCTGAACCTGAAAAATTCAATATTACAAGCGGCATGGATTCCCTCTTTGCCCACGAAGCGATTCCCGGCCATCACTATCAGGTTTCCTTGCAACAAGAAAACGAACGTTTGCCAAAGTTTTTGCGATTCATTTGGTACGGTGCCTATGGAGAAGGCTGGGCGCTGTATTGCGAATCGATCGGTGACGAGTTAGGGCTCTACCAAGAACCTGAACAATATTTAGGTGCATTGAGCGATGAAATGCATCGTGCCATTCGGTTAGTTGTCGATGTTGGGCTCCATCATAAAGGTTGGTCTCGCGAAAAGGCAATCGAATATATGATGGCGAATGAACCGATCAACGAGCAGGGTGCCGTGGCAGAAATCGAACGCTACATGGCAATGCCGGGCCAAGCTCTCGCATACAAAATAGGTTCGCTACAAATTCGCCAGTGGCGAGCTAAATACGAACAGCAATTGGGCGATCAATTTAGTCTGGCCGATTTTCATGACCAAATTCTGCGGGATGGCGGAATGCCGCTCAGCATTCTGGACAAGAAACTCGCGGCCTGGGCCGAGTCGCGTTTGGCGGCTGCAAAAAAGCCCCAGTAAAACCCGAGTGCCATGAAACCCGAGTGCCATGAAACCCGAGTGCCATGAAACCCGAGTGCCATGAAACCCGAGTGCCATGAAACCCGAGTGCCACACAACAATCATCCGTAATTTCAGCAGACGAGTTTCACAGCTCGACTGGGCTGTGATCGATCCTGATCTTCAAGCCCCCTCTCGTTTAAATCAAAGGTGAGGCTGAAATCGGTGGTAGCTTCTCGAGCTGGATGCCTGCGTGCAAAATTTTCAACTGAATATTCAACTTCAAATTGTCGCAGCGTTGATGAACCACTTCCGATAAATTATTGAACAGCAACGAAGAATTTTCTTGCGTGTAATATCCGCTCACCGCACTGATTAATCCAAGCAAATCGCTTACGGTCGAAAGATACTTCAAATTTTCATTGCGAGCTCGCAAGTCTTCGACTCCCAAGATGTCTTTATTGCTTTGCAGCATACTCAACAAACTTACCAACGAGTTAAGTTCATGGAAACGTTTGCGATACGTCATCATCTCGAGCCCCAACAAGGCCAAGAAGGCTAAGACGATATTAACGATAATGCCCAGAAATGCTTCAGTCCCTTGAAACATTTCACTCGCGTTGGCGGCCGTAGGCAAATATTCTTTGTCGGCAATACTGATCGGCTCGCTGTCAAACACATGCGCTGCGACGGCCAAGAGTCGAGGTGTTAAGTTGCGGCGTGCCACCAAAAAGGTTGGTACTTTGTAGGTCAATATCTCATTCTCGGGTAACCTTGGCTCGGTATCGAAGTACGCTTGAGGTAATTTGAATTCTTCCAAAAAATCAAAGTTCTCGGCGACTGCTCCCAGGTAAGGCGAGCGAAGCCGAAAATTCTGCGAATGCAATAACGCCAATGTCTTCAGCGTGACTGGATCGGATGCATCTTTGACGGCTAAGACAGCTTGCACATCGTTCGGAATTTGCGTGAGAGTTCCATCGGAAATCTCGCCCCATTGATGCAGGAAATCGACCTTATCCTCAAGCCCCCATTCTTTCATGAACAGCTTAGCGACCGTATGACTTCCTTCACCTTCCATACTGGTGATCACTTTGCGAACATCATTGACATTGGAGACGCTGTCGCGGGTAAGCCACAATACGACTTCATCTGCTGGGGACCGCAAGCGAGGCAAATCATCTGGAATCGGAATCCCCCCTTGGACAAAAGCCAAGTCGGTGCTTCCACTGGTCACCGACTGAACGGCTTCTTTCGAACCAGGGACGATGGTCGGGCGGAGTCGCAATCGCCAGGTTTTAGCCGATTCTTGGATCAGATCGTTGGAATCCCGGTTGGCGGTCGCGATGCTGAGCGTTGAAACATGAAAAAAATTCCAGTAGACCCAGCCGGCCAGCAAAAGCAGGGCGACGGCTAGAAAAATCGCCGGTAGTCGGTGAAACGAGAGAGGGTGCTTCATTCTGCGGGTCACCCGTTGGGCCGAATTCGCGGCGGCCACGATGTAGTCCACCGCCCCCGTCAAGCCACCGTGAGTGGGTAATTCTTTGTGAATCCGCTCCCGGACTTTTTCCGCACCCGCAATAATTCCTTCAATCCTCAGGACCATCGGGCCGGATTCGCTGGGACTTTTGATGATTTTGGGCTGTTCAGCAGCCATAGAATTCCTCGAATGGGCAAAACTCCCGAACCGCATGCAACTTAGGAACCGATAACTCTAGGCAGAATCGTGTTTTGTGGCTAACCTTCAAAGTACACCTTCGCAAGGTGCAACTCCGCTTTGAATCTGCCACGAATTACCCTCGGTTTTCGGACCAGGCAGTCCTGTTGCTCGCCTTTCCCAGTTGAACTTTTGAATGTAACCGGACCCAATTGATGACACTTTCCCTCCCCATTCTAGGACAAACGACGACTCGGGATGGACAGCTAGAGTCGATCATACCAGAAAATGAGCGGTTAATCCCGCTTAAGGACCGTCGTCCTCTTCCGATGAGTATGCAGGAAGCTCGGCAGTATGGCTGGGAGGAATTGGATGTTGTTTTCGTCACGGGTGACGCGTACGTCGATCACCCCAGCTTCGCGATGGCCATTTTGGGTCGAACGCTGCAGGCTGCTGGATTCCGCGTGGGCATTTTGAGTCAGCCCGATTGGCAGAACTGCGACGATTGGCGCCGCTTCGGCCGTCCCCGCCTGTTTTTTGCCATCAGTGCAGGAAACATGGATTCCATGATCAACCACTACACGGCGAACAAAAAAGTTCGCAATGCGGATGCCTATTCGCCCGGCGGAAAAATCGGCCTGCGTCCCGATCGCGCGACACTTGCCTATTGCCAACGCGCTCGCGAAGCCTACAAAGGTGTCCCTATTATCGCCGGCGGAGTCGAAGCGAGTTTGCGAAGATTGGCTCATTACGATTATTGGAGCGACAAGGTACGACGTTCCATTTTGCTGGATTCCAAAGCCGACTTGGTTGCCTACGGCATGGGCGAACGCACCATTATCGAAATCGCCCAACGGCTCGCCGAAGGTCAATCGCTGAGTGAACTCCGCACCATGCGCGGTGTGGCATTTGCGCTCGGAGCATCCGAAAAACCGCCCGAAGATGCGCTGACTTTGCCCAGCTTTGAACAGGTACGCGACGATAAGGTGGCCTTCGCGGAAGCGACGCGAATGATCCACAATGAAACGAATCCCTACAATGCCCGCACGCTCATCCAATACCATGATCGACAGGCAATTGTGGTAAACCCACCCGCATTACCTGTTACCGAGAACTCGATGGATCGTATCTACGGCTTGCCCTACACGAGGAAAGCGCATCCAGCTTACAAGGAACAGATTCCCGCATTTGAGACGATCAAGAACTCGGTCACCATCATGCGAGGCTGTTTCGGGGGCTGCACGTTCTGTTCGATTACCGCCCACCAAGGTCGCATCATTCAATCGCGTAGCCGTGAATCGGTCGTAACCGAAATCAAGCAAATGGCGGAGGAGACCGGATTCAAGGGAACGGTGAGCGATATCGGTGGGCCGACGGCCAATATGTATCAGATGCAGTGCACCCGTCCGGATGTTGAAGCAAAATGTCGGCGTCAATCCTGCGTGCATCCCAAAATTTGCAAACTGCTCGGTACAGATCATGGCCCATTGATCAACTTAATGCGCGATGCCCGCAGCGTCGATGGAGTCAAAAAGGTCTTGGTCGCTAGTGGGATTCGCATGGATTTAGCGCAGAGATCTCCGGAATATATGCGGGAGTTGACCGCACATCATGTCGGTGGACACCTCAAGGTTGCACCCGAACACGTCGACCCCGAGGTGCTCGACAAAATGAAAAAACCATGCAACGACGACTTCGAAAAGTTTGCTGATAAATTTGCGCGAGAATCCAAGCGGGCTGGCAAAAAACAGTATTTGGTCCCCTATTTCATCGCCAGTCATCCTGGCAGCGATTTAGATGCCATGATCCATTTAGCGGTATTTCTGAAACGCAATGGCTACAAACCCGACCAAGTGCAGGACTTTATTCCTGCCCCACTCGATGTGGCCACCTGCATGTATTATACCGGCATCGACCCCTTCACCAAAAAGAAAGTCGAAACGGCCAAATCGCTGAAGGATCGTAAATTGCAACGCGCGCTTATGCAATTCTTTAAGCCAGAAAACTATTTCGAAGTACGCGAAGCTTTAATGCAGGCAGGTCGTCAGGATTTAATAGGTTCAGGCTGCGATTGCTTGATACCTGACAAGCCACCCAAGGAAGCCATTCAGCGACGACGAGACGACGCCAACGCTCGATTTCGCGGTGAGTACGTCCACACGATCCAACCGGCCGAATCAAAGAAAAAGGGGAGCAAAAAAAGCTCGCGTCATCAGCAACCCAAGGGCTATCGCCCCAAACCACCTAAGGGTAAAGCCTAACGATTGGATACATCGCACCGCGATGCTTCTCGCGTAGCGGATAGCGTGGTTACCCCGCCGGACAAAGCGCGATCGGCAGCGCCACCTTTGGCAGGCAGCATCACGCCACTTAATCGACGCACTTAACACCATGTCCAGCGCCACGTTCAGCGCAGCACCCACCAAAATGTCCAGCGCGATGTTTTGGCGTGATGCAAATCGCGCTCACCCGTTCAGAGCGAAATGGTTCGCTGGGCTAACACTCACAGCACACCGACCTTCTGAACCTCAGTACGGTCGGTATGCTGCGTCTGCTTGATGGGACGTGTGAAACAAGAACCACCGAAAGGCAATTCTTCAGTTTCCATCCTGAGCTAGTTGGACTTGAATTTGTCGACTGCCAATTGATGGAAATAGTGGGTGACTTCGTTTTGGTTTTCCAAAAGCCAGTCGATCGATGGCTCATGACGCATCGCTTTGCGGAGCGCCTTGGTGGTCGCCTCTCGATTGGTTGCGAAGAGAACCTCGGGATCGAAGTTCGCATCAACCACCGATGGATCCAGCCAAACAGAAACGATGATCCCTAGGTCGTTCGCTTTTTCTTTGGGGATGATGCCTTCGCGAACCGCGTCCAAGACACCATGGGCGATCGCAGCTTGTACGGTTCCCATCAATATGTTGGTGTAAGCTTCGCTTTTGACGGTCACCTTGCTGACCATCAAGGTCACAGGACGGATCTGGACATCGCTGTTGAGAATCGCAAAGACTTTGGTATGGCCTTTCACCTGATCGCCGATCAGTTGGGCAATGGAATATCCGACCGGTCCATCGAGTTCGCCGATGACCACTTCGGGTTCGGCTGCCGACCAAGCCTCATCGGCCTCGACCAGCGCCTCGCCGGTTCGCAGGACAATGCGTTCCAGTTCTACGGGTTTGGATTTGTCTTTTGACTTCAGAGCTTTGACTTTCTTAACCTTGGGACTTTTTTTCTTTTTCGCCATGCTGATCGCTTCCTGTTGTGTGATTGAGAACGTATGGGGATCGAATGTTACGGCCCGGATTCAACCGAGGGACCGCAATTCGCTCAATTTGTCTAGGCAGAAGTGTATCACACCGCTTGCGGTCGCCAAACTACGCACGACAATGTTCTGTATGACATCGGATCCAGAGAAATCAGCACAGAGCGAAAATCCACGTGCGAGCCAACTTAGCGGCCGACACCTGGATTCGGCTGCGCAGGATTCGGCTGCGCAGGATTCGGTATCGGGGAATCTCTCTTTTCGCCGGGAACTTGTCTCCCCCTCCGCGTGGATTGCTCCCAATGCCACAGTAAGTGGGGACGTTGGGATCGGTTCCCTTTCGAGCGTTTGGTTTGGCACCGTAATTCGTGGCGATTCGGCCCCCATCCGTATTGGCGAGGGCTCGAATGTTCAAGATCTCTGCTGCCTGCATGCCGATCCAGGTTTCCCATGTCTGATCGGCGATCGAGTTACAATCGGACATGGCGCGATCGTGCATGGCGCGCGGGTGGAAAACGATGCGTTGATCGGCATCGGCGCGACGGTGCTCAATGGGGCTACGATCGGGAGCGGGTCGATCGTGGGGGCGGGAGCTTTGGTACCGGAAGGAAAATCTATCCCCCCCGGTTCTTTAGCGGTTGGAGTTCCGGCCAAAGTGATTCGCACGCTGACTCCTGAAGACCAACAGCGTATTGCGCAAGCCTCTGAACATTACATCGCCTTGTCCGGTCGATACGCGGAGCATGAAAAGAACGGCGGACATAAAAAGAATTGTGGCCCAGAAAAAGGCTTCAGCCAAAACCAAAAACATGATGAAGCAGACAAGCCATGAATCGAAACCCGCGACACGATAATTCCTCAGCGACCCGACCGGGTGAGCTGGAGATCGAAGCGGGAGTCCCGATTCCCGGGATCATCCTGCCCCCCGAAAACTGGACCAAAACCGGAATTAAGCAGTTACCTCCCCCAAATACTGCGATTTGGCACGATATTTTCGCTCGCCAAGCACCTCTGCTGGTGGAACTCGGATGCGGCAATGGCCGTTTTGCCGTCAGCAGTGCCGTGCGTCAGCCTGGGTGGGACCATCTGGCAGTCGATATTCTGCCGATGGTGATTCGCTATGCCACCCGTCGAGGAAATCAGCGGGGACTCACCAACGTTCGCTTTTTGGTTTGTGGAGGAAGCGAATTTTTGCGTGATTATTTTGCGGACGGTTCCATTCATCAATTGCATATCTATCATCCGCAGCCGTATCGAGAAGCAGGGGATGAGCAGAAACGCTTGTTGAGCCCCGAGTTCTTGGTGCTGGCGCATCGAAGGTTGGTGGCTGGGGGCGAATTTTATTTTCAGACCGACAATCCGGCGTATTGGAGCTATTTTCAAAAAGCGGTCTCACCACTTTTTAAGATCACCTCAACCCCCGACCGCTGGCTGGAGGATCCAGAAGGCCGCACGCGGCGGGAGATTGTGGCTAAATCGCAGGGTCTCTCGATTTTTAGGGCTGTCGCGGAGAAGGTGGAGTTGGACCAGTCCGCTTATGCCACCTATTTGCAAAACGCTCCGGCGGCCGAGTTTGATGCGATGGAAGCCCATCCTCAACGTTTCGCAAACGGTCACCAAGTTCGCCGTCGCCGACGCGGCCGACGACGTTAGCTGTTAGGCGCAAAAGGAAACGTTGAATCGAGGGGCTCTGCGGCCAATTGAACCAAAAATGGGACGAGTCTTTCTGCGACCAAGTCGGCAACCCTTGCCCCTTTTTCGGGCGTGGCGGCATGGGGATTGCCCGAACCACTATGGGTGGTCAGCAAGTGCCATGGTCGCGTTAGACTGACCCAGCCTTTTTGTAAAGCTTCAAATCGGAATGGTTTTACCTCTCCCGAATCGGCTTGGAGAGTTCTATCGGGTGTGTAGTGAACCAGACCTGGAGCCAAATGCATGATAAGGGAGGTTTCCATTTCCCCGGCATGATCTTCGCGGTGCTCGAATAGATCCGCTTGTCGATCTCCGACCATGCGAAACCAATCGCAGAGAAAGAGTTTCACCTCGGTTTTGTGGCATATTTCTCGCAAAAACGGCTTAAAGTCATTTCCGCCATGGCTGTTGAAAATCAGCAGTTTCCGGATACCGCTTTTCTCCACCGTGGCGACCAGGTCGGTCAGAACGGCAAAGAGCGTAGTGGGAGAAAGATTCATCGCCAGCGGGAATTCCTGCATATTGGTCTCGGTTCCGTAGGGTATCGCTGGTAGCATGACGACGCGGGCACCGAGGTTCCAGGCTTCTGAGCAAACGCGCTCCGCCAAACCGATCGCTTCGAAGGTGTCCGTACCGTACGGGAGGTGTAAGTTGTGTGGTTCGGTGGCCCCCATCGGCAAAACGGCTACCTGATATTCCAACTGTCGAACCTGACCGTAAGAAGCTTCGGCCAAGATCCAAGGCCGGGGAGAGGAGGGAGCGAGATGGCTCTCGCCGTCAAAGTTGCGATTCATTTTCGTTCCTATGCAAAAAAAAGACTTTCATGATGTCAGAGATCGCGAGATATTTTGAAATCGTGCCGATAAGAATGTTGGGTTTCTGCGCGCCAGTGTTACACTTAGTAAGGTAAGATACAACGGTGACGCGGAGAATCACTCATGATGCAGTGATTCCTTTTTGGTAAGTCGTAAGGCGAAATGGGAAGTAGCCTTCCTACGCGGCTTGCTGCTCCTGTGCAGGATTTCTAATCGACGAATATGATTGCCCAGAGTGTGACAACGATGAGACGTCGTGTGGACTCGGCTTTGCTTCGTAACCGCCAACGAGTCGGTAAATACCGAATCGAGCGTCGATTGGCACAAGGAGGGTTCGCGTACGTATATCAAGCGATGGATACCATCGAGGGTATCCGGGTCGCCTTGAAGATGCCGCATCAAAACCACGTCAGCCCTGTGATGCTGGACACATTTCAACGTGAAGCTCGGTTGGTGGCTCGCCTGGATCACCCCAACATTCTTCCCCTAAAAGATGCGAGTTTTATTGAAGGTCGGTTCGTGATTACCTCGCGACTGGGGGAAAAAACGCTCTGCGATCGCCTTAAGAAACGTATCTCTCTTGAAACGGCCCTGGATTTCGCCCAGCAGATGATCGAAGCGGTTGCTTACGCCCACCGCATGAAGATCATTCATTGCGACATCAAACCCGAAAACATGATCCTGCTGCCCGATGGAAGATTGCAATTAACCGACTTCGGCATCGCCAAGATTGCTCAACGCACCATTCACGGTTCTGGGTCCGGTACGGTCGGCTACATGGCTCCCGAACAAGCGATGGGGCGTCCTTCGATGAAGTCGGATGTCTTCTCCTTGGGCCTCATCCTCTGCAAGATGTTGACCGGTCACCTCCCCGAATGGCCCTTCGACTGGCCTTTCCCAGGTTATCGCGCCTTGAAGCGAAAAGCTCATCCGGAATTGATTGAACTGTTGAAAAAAACCTTAGAGATTCGCCCAAATCGTCGCTTTAAGGATGCCAATGAACTCTTGGCTGCCTTCCGCCGAGTTAAAGGTAAAGCTCTGCGACACGCTCGAGCTCGCCGACGAGCCATCTGAAGACTCTTCTCGTTCTCTGCACTTTTTCTCCCCCTAACCTCCTCAAATTTGTGGTTTTGAGGGAGCAACGCAACGCGTGGCTCCTAAAATTCTTCGCTCTTTCGCGAAGAAAAGCTTTTAGCCGTTTATTACAGGCATTGGCTTGGGGTAAAATTCCCGCAGTCAGTTGACCTCTAAGGTCGACTCGAAGCCCGGTAGGAAACCGGGATGACTGTTCGATCACCAGCCGCCAAGGGAAGACTAGTGCATGTCGACCAATTCGCCTCCGGTCACCATTCGCGATCCCGCGACTTTACCCTCAATCGCTTATAAGTTTTTTAGCCAATTGGCGAGAATGATTAATGCCGGTCAAAGCCGATCGATCATTTTATCCGGTAACATTTATGACCTTTATTTCGATGGCCAACAATACGTTCCCATCGTCCCGTTCCTGACGGCCAAGACGCGTGTTTCTGGGATCATTCAGGTTGTGTACGAACTGAATGGCCCGATTCGGATATCCGACGAAGATCGTACCAAACTTCGGAACGCTTGGGCGGCTTGGAAAAATGGAACCCGTCCAGACAACCTCCCCATCAAAGAAATGGTCACCGACGGTAGCCAAATTGAATTGAGACGCCGCGAGTTTGACCAGTACATCCGAGATGCGATCGGCAACGCGACTCAGGCCCTTGAGTTCTTGCGTCAACTCACGATCTGCTCTCGCAATGTCTTATCGGAAAACCTTTTGATCTTGATCGAGGGAGCCGACATGCTGTTGCCTGCAGGTGACGGAGATGTCTCTCGCCTAAACGATACCCAGCAACGCAGAATTGCGATTGTGACCGATTGGTTCGGAGATCCCGCTTTCTTCACCGGTCGAGATACCGTGTGTTTAATCGCCGAATCGCGAAGCTTGATCCATCCGCGGGTCAGCCGTTTGCCACAAGTATTGTCGGTCGAAATTCCAGCTCCCGACACAGAAGTCCGCAAGCACTTCATTCAGTGGACGGAAAACTCACTCAGCAAAACGCCGATCACCAACAGTAACGCGACAACCGCCGTCACCAGCGACTGGTTGGCACCAGCTACCGCGGGTTTAAGCCTTCATGCGCTGCGGCAATTGTTGGTCGGCGCCAGTTACTCAGGACAGCAAGTTCAAAAGCAGGATGTCTTCAGCCAGGTCGAGCAGTTTATCCAAGGTCAACTTGGCGAGGATGTCATTGAATTTAAAAAACCGGAGCACTCGCTAGAGCAAGTGATGGGCTTTCGGAAATTGAAGGAGTTTCTGAAAGAGTATTTCATTCCCCGTTTAAGACTTCCGGATGATAGAGCTTTACCTGGAGCCGCAGTGGCCGGTCCGATCGGTGGTGGTAAGACGTTTATTTTCGAAGCCGTTGCCGCTGAACTCGATATGCCGGTCATGGTGCTGAAGAATATTCGCAGTCAGTGGTTTGGTCAGACCGATGTGATTTTCGAGCGATTACGTCGTGTGCTCGAAGCGTTGGAGAAAGTGGTCATCTTCGTGGATGAAGCGGACACGCAGTTTGGAGGCGTGGGTGAAGGCGCACATGAAACCGAGCGCCGCCTGACGGGCAAGATCCAAGCCATGATGAGCGACCCACGCTTGAGAGGTCGGGTCATTTGGTTGTTGATGACCGCGCGAATTCACCTTCTCTCTCCCGATATTCGGCGACCAGGTCGCGTAGGTGACTTGATCATTCCAATCCTCGATCCCGATGGCGAAGACCGACGCGAATTCATCGACTGGATGATCAAACCAACCGGCCTCAGTACTCCCGAATTGGTTGAGTGGCTCGATAAAGAAGGACTTGAAAAGGACTTCTCCTCGGCAGCCTATGCGGCTCTGCGAAGCCAATTGAAGGCGAGCCCACCGAAAGACAAAGCAGCTCTAGAATTCGTAATCAAGGATTTTATTACCCCCGCGATCGGACCGACGCGAAGGTATCAAACGCTGCAAGCCTTAGTAAACTGCACGCGCCGCAGTTTACTGCCAGATCCGAAGGTAACCGACCAAGAGCGCGCCCAGTGGGAACAGGAAATTCGCCAGTTAGAGATACAGGGCATCCGTTAAGAAATGGGAGAAAAAGAATGACGAAACAAGGTGGAAAAGTTTTGGCCACGTTTTGGCTGCTAGCGATCTGCTGCTTCGCATCCCCAAGCCTGGGCCAGCAAAAGTTCAGCGCGCTGCTGGGCGACTACAAGGTTCAACCTGTCAGTTCAGCAAGCCCTTTGCCGGTTCCGTACATTACCTGGGGGGGCGACGTGGCCACATTCTTGGCCAACGGAGATCTACAAACCCAGCCCAACTCGATCTATCAGAAACTCGGCCTGTCGTTGAAATTGACTCCAGGCGACGATTTCCCCAGTCAAGTCAAAGACTATCTCGCTGGAAAAACACCCTTTCTGCGCGGCACCGTCCATATGCTCGGACAAGCCAGCGAAGTGCTGGGAGGAGATCCACGCACCAAACCGGTCGTCATCCTGCAACTCTCCTGGAGCGCTGGTGATCACATTGTCGCTCGAGCTTCCATCAAGTCGCTGAACGATCTTAAGGGTAAAAAAATTGCTTGCCAGCAAGGTGGTCCGCACGTCGGATTGCTGTATGACTCTTTGGCCGCCGCCCAGTTGGCTAAAGAAGATGTGCAAATCATTTGGACCAAAGGTTTAACTGGACCGGAGGGGGCCGCTGAATTGTTTCGCAAAGATTCATCGATCGACGCCTGCTGCGTCATCACACCCGATATGCTCGGTCTGACCGGTGGCTTCGACCAAAAAGGAAGCGGAGCTGAAGGGACAGTCGAAGGTGCACATATCGTCAATAGCACTCAACAAATGAGCCGCTCGATTGCCGACGTCTATGCGGTGCGCAAAGACTGGTATGATGCCAACAAAGAGACCGTCCAAAAATTCGTCTCCGGTTACCTCAAAGCGTCCGATGAATTGGTCGCGATGCGGAAAGGTTTTGAGGATAGTAAAAAATTGGATGACAACTACAAGAAAATCCTCACCATATCTCAGCGAATCTTTGGAAACGAAGTTTTGCCAACCCTCGAGGTCGACGCGCACGGTCTGTTGCTCGACTGCACCTTCGTCGGGATGCCCGGACAACTTGCCTTTTTCCGAGATAAAGGCAACTTGGCAGGCTTTAGCCAAAAAATGACCGAATCGCTCGACCTGGCCACGAAATGGGGCTACGCTTCCACACGCATGGGTTTTGACCCACCCGATTTTGAATACCAGAAGTTAGCCTCCTTGTCTGGCGTCAAATATGTCGAACCCAAAGTCACCGAACGCTTCTCGGCTGAAGCCGAATCGGACGATATGTTCCTCGGTGAAAATCTCGATAGCAACACGATCGTCAGTTTTACGATCAACTTCGAACCCAACCAACAGGAATTCTCTGCAGATCAATACGGAGCAGAATTCAATCGCGCTCTGAAGGCAGCATCAACCTTCGGAAACGCGCGCGTTGTGATTCGTGGGCATTCCGATCCAACCAAAACGTTGCTCGATCTGGTCAAAGCGGGAATGTCGAAGGGCATCATTCGCCAAACAGGTAAACCGGGTGATTATAAATATTTCTATCAAGGCAAACCGCTTGACCTGAACAACATGAAAGAACTTGTCGACCTCATCGGTAAAGGTGCCTTCAGTGGCGGCACACCTGACCCATCGGTTACCATGCAAGCCGCTATGAACTTGTCCAAATCTCGAGCAGACAAAGTAAAGGAAGCCCTCACCAGCTATGCCAGTTCGCTGGGTGTCAACATCGATATCTCGCAAATCACTCCCGTTGGCGCAGGTGTGATGGAACCGGTGGTTGCCAAACCTAGAAATATTGACGAAGCCAAAGAAAACATGCGGGTCGAGTTTCGTATCGTTAAAGTCGATGCCGAATCGATCGCACCCAGTGATTTCGATTTCTAATCTATGCGAAACAGTCGGAGCGTGTGGAGCGAACGGCTTCAACGCTCTAGCTTCGGACGGCTGAACTTGGAATGGCTGAACTTGGAATGCTCTATCGGATATCGTCCCCCTGTGGCTTCTGTCGAGAGAGATGATCATGAAATACGTCAAAACTTGGATGCTGATCCTGAGCGCATTATTCTCGATGGTCTGGGGGGCGAACACGAGCGCTCTGGCAGAAAACTATGTCGTCGTGGTCATCGATGACTCCGGCTCAATGGACCAGGAGATGGCGACGCAAAGCGGACCAATTCGCCGCATCAACGCCGCCAAAAACGCGCTGCGGACCGTGCTCAGCAATTTGCCCAGCGATACCAACGTTGGCTTGCTGGCTCTCAATCGAATCGGAACGGATGGAAATTGGCTCTATCCACTTTCGGCCGTCGACCGCGATCCACTGCTTTCAGTTGTCGATCAATTGGAAGCTAGCGGAGGAACACCCTTGGGAGCAGCTATGAAATCAGCCACCGATGCGCTGCTGGCCGCTCGGGATAAAAATCCTTACGGCACATTCCGTTTATTGGTTGTCACCGATGGCGAAGCGACCGATTCCCTCCTCCTTGAACAATACTTACCGGATATTGTTCGCCGAGGCATCACCGTCGATGTGATCGGAGTCGACATGCAAAATGATCACTCGCTTGCCACCAAAGTTCATCAATACCGTCGAGCGGATGATGCGGAGGCCTTAAACCAAGCGGTTGCGGCAGTCTTCGCCGAATCCAGTTCGGTTACCGATCAGGGGGGCGAATCGGATTTCGATTGGATTGCAGGACTTCCCGATGAATTTGCCTCGGAAGCACTCGCTAAAATCTCCCAGATCGATAACCGCCCCGTGGGAGAACAAGAAACGGGAGACTTTACAGGAAATAGCCCGACCGCGCAGCAAGTTCCGTTCACCAATAGTTCACAGCCGTTTCCAGACAATTCGAGTGACGATTCCGGAAATTTGGAGCTTGGCACCGTTTGCTGCTGCTTCGGATCGTTGCTGCTGCTCGGTATGCTGGTGATGATCCTGTTAGGTGCAAGCACACGCAAACGCAAACGTTAGGCGAATAACTTCATCCGGTTTTCAAGTTAGCCTGATGCCGAAAATGCTCCCAGTTATTGTTTTTGAGAGTTCGAGTCGTGAGCAAAACTAAAATCGTTATCGCTGCCATCATCTGGCTCATTTTGATCGGTTCGGCGGTTGCCGTGTGGCGTCTATGGATGCAACCGACACTCAATAAGGCCGAACAGCGGAAGCAGGAAGAACGCGAAAAGGAATTGCAGAAAGACACCAAAGGGTCATCTCAATACGATCACCAATTAAAGCTAGCCTTAGATGGTTTCTCGGGTTATGCCGTGCTGCGCAGCGAAGCGTTCGCCGAACGATTGCGTCAAAAAAGAATCCGCATCGAAATGATCGATGATCAGGCCAACTACACCGAGCGACTCGAGTCTCTTGCAGTCGGTAAAGCTCAATTTGCCGCTTTTCCCCTAGACAGTTTGATCAAAGCATCCGCCGCAGCTAACAAACTGCCTGCAACGGCTATCGCTGTGATCGACGAAAGCCAGGGTGCGGATGCCATGCTGGCGTACCGCGATAAATATCCCAACATCGATGCGATTGAAAAAAATCCGCTGACCAAAATCGTGCTGGTGGGAGACTCACCTAGCGAAACTCTCGCCCGCGTGGTGCTGAACGATTTTGGCATGCGCGAGTCGGCTACGGAAAAAATTGTATCTGTTGGCGATGCTGATTCCTTGAAAAAACGCTACCAGGCGGCAGTGCCTGGTGGCGATGAGGTTTTTGTGACCTGGGAACCGCTGGTCAGCGAAATGCTCAACAACGACCAATTACATGTACTGGTGGATAGCTCACGATTTTCGGGCTATGTGGTCGATTGCTTGGTTGTGAGCCGCGATTTTGCCTCGAAGAATGAAGAGGTCATGAGGGATGTACTGGAAAGCTATTTCGCGGCGCTGTATGAATTCCGCGAAGATCAAGCGATGTCCGAATTGCTGATCCAAGATTCCAAATCATCCACTACCGGCGCGATAGGCTTAACGGCTGCACAGTCGCAAAAATTACTCAAACAAATTGCATGGCGAAATACGCAAGAAAACTATGTCCATTTCGGCCTCAGAAACGAAACAAAATTGAGCAATATTGAAGATATGTCCAAGAAGATTGTGCGTGTACTTTTGGCTACAGGTGCCTTGAAATCCGACCCGCTGGAGGGTGATTACACCAAGATCTTCTTTGAAAAGCCGCTAAGTCAGCTGAGAGATAAAGGCTTTAATCCAGGGATTAGCGAAGAACAAATTCGCGGCAACGCGCCGCTACCGTCGCTAAGCGAAGCCCAATGGGATACACTCATAGCGGTGGGAACGCTCAGCGTTCCGCCACTGGTTTTTGGCCGTGGGACTTCGAAACTCACCGAGCAAAGCCAGCAGACCCTAGACGAACTGATTGAACAACTCAACTCGTGGCCCCAATATTATTTGTTGATTCGAGGCAATGCGTCGACTCGTGGTAATGTTGAGGCCAATAAGAAGCTGGCATTAGAACGCGCCGTCTCTGCCCTGGATTATTTGAAAAGCCATGGTGTTGAAGGAAATCGAATGCGGGCTGTTGCCGGGGACTTAACAGGGGAGACATCCGTTCAATTTGTATTCGGCCAAACGCCTTTTTAAGTTGGATTTTCTGCCGTGAAGGATGTGCGACGTCGAGTGATGTCCGAGATCTTCCTGGCGCCATCGGTAGTCTTACCGTTGGTTGCTGGCGCTACGTCTTGGCTTTTATCCTGGGGAGCGGGAGGAAATTCGTGGCTGAACTTGGCGGGCTTGGTCAGCACGGTAGGTGCCATCGGCTGGATGGCCACCCGCTGGATATTCCAAGTCGAAAACATCACCGAACAAGTGATGGAAGATCTCCGCCTGCAAGAAATCGAAAACCAAAATAAAGAACTCGATCAACTCGCCCAATTCCTCCTGAAAGATCGCGATCACCGTACCGAAGACTATTTGATTTTATTGCGAGCCATCAAAGGTCGCTTTGATGAATCGCGAATCAAATCGAAAAGCTCGGTTCGCTTTATGGAGTTTTCTGGACGAGTCGATGAACTGTTTCGAGCTACGATCGGACAATTGAAACGAACCTATCAACTTTATGAAATGTCCCGCGATATCTCGCCCGACACACGCAAGAGTATTCTCCAACAACGAGAAGGTGTTTTGAACGAAATTAAAGCTTCGATCGAGCACTTAGAAACCGCCGTCAGCCATTTCACCAGCATGCTGGAAAAAAATTCAACCGGTGATCTTTCCACATTGAGAGACGAACTAGACACTTCGCTGCGAGTCGCGCAGCGTACCGAGGAGCGATTAAAAGAAATGGAAGGATCCGGAAACTGGAACGCTGTTACAAGAGAAATGCAATAGGAGCTTTAAGAGTATGTTTAATGCCATCGGCAAATATGTTAGAGCGGTTTGGTACTTCATGACCTTCCGCGTTGACAAAGCCAGCGAATCATTGCGTATGAATCCTGGTGTGATCGCTGCCAACTACGATCGAATTATCCAAGATAAACGCGAGCGACTCAATCAATACAAAGATGCGATCGCCGCCATGATCGCTCAAGAAGAAACCAAAAAAGAAAAACTCAAAGATCTTACCAAAGAAATCCAGAACCTAGAAAAACTGCGCGAAGGTGCTGCAGCCAAGGCGAAGAAAATTGTCGAACAGTTCCACGGCGACCCAGAAAAGGTGAAGTCCGATCCAGAATATATGAAGTGCCAAGCCGCTTTCCGCGATTTCAGCAGCACTCTCACCGAAAAACAAAAACGTGTGACCGAACTTGAAGAAGATCTCAAAACCCTTGTCGCCAACGTCAATGGACACAAGACCCAAATTCAATCCTTGATGCGTGACCTCGAAAAGCTCAAAGAAGAAAAACACGATACCGTTGCCGACGTTCTTTCCGCCAAGGAAGAAAAACAGATCGCCGATATGATGAGCGGATTGGCGATGGACCGCACCTCCGAAGAACTACGCGAATTGCGTGAACTCCGGCAAAAATCGTCTGCCAGTGCTCGCGTCAGTCGCGAAATAGCCGGTATGGACACCGCCCGGGCTGAAGCAGAATTCTTGGAATACGCCAAGAGTAGCGAAGCTAACGATGAATTTGATCAATTGATCGGACTAGCGGGTAAGAAAGAAGCCGCTGCTCCACAGCCCACCGAAAATCGTATCCCAGAAGCCTAGTGACGAAAATGCTTATGGTTTCTGAAGCCAGTTGCGACGTGGCTAGAAACAATGCGTCCTAAAACATCGACTGTTGAAACAATCCGCTTAAAACTAAGGAATGAACCCAGCATGAAAAACCATTTGTCTTTCTACAAGCGATGGCTCGGAAACATTCGGCCAGTCGCCTTTGCCGCAACCGTGGGTACTCTGCTCATGGCAGGTTGTAACAACGATTCGTCCAAACCGAATGCTGACGCAGGTAAAGACAGTGCCGGCGGAGCCAATGCCGGAGCCAGCACCGCGGCGAGTGGTCCACCAGCCGTATTCTCTCTGGCCTGGAGCGAGTACCCATCCTGGTCCGTCTTCGGTGTCGCAGAAATCAATGGCATCATCGACGGAGCCGAGGGGGCCCAAGGCGACGTTGAAAAGAAGTGGAATGTCGATATCGTTCTCAAGCAACGCGATTATGATCCCTGCTTGCAGGAATATGGCGCTTCGACCGTCGATG
>JBIKMB010000102.1:0-19275 GCA_044359485.1 Pirellulaceae bacterium
GCTGAAATTCAATTCTCGCTAGGCGAATACCAAAATGCGCTGGACTTATACACATTGTTGATCGACAAAATGCGGATTGACGATGCGAAGGTGCTTGAATTTCGGGCTCGCACCTTCGAAAAACTTGGAAATGAAGCTGCTGCCGCAAGAGATCGACAAAAGGCGAAAACCCTCAGGGAAAAAATAAATTAGTAGAGGAAGTGCTAATGCGTCTAGCGATAACGTTTTTGGGATTTGCCCTGGGGTTTGCAAACACGGTTCTTGCGCTCGGCGAGCCTGGGCAGGATGTAGCGCCAGCAGATGAACGCCGCAACCAGATAGGTTCACCGGGCTTGGTTCGGCAAAGTGATCGTCCGGTAGCGCGAATCAATATTCTCAGGCAATTCGGCAACCGAATTTATCTGGCTGGCTTAGATCACTGTGTCTATTCTTACACAACGGATGCCGATGGGAAAATCGATTGGTCGTCTGTTAAAACATATCGCTGGCCGGCATGGCGCGAGGAACGTGGCGAAATTTTGGCGATGGAACTGAGTGAGGATGGTAGTCGCTTGGCCATCGGGGGAATTGGACTGCGCACGGGAACGGTGGCTGAGTTTGATGTCGAGACCCAGAAACTCAAGCGAGCCACGGAGGCTGTGCGCAATACGGTGACCGCTTTGGACTATGGTTCTGATGGGGCCTTGGTCGTCGGTTCGGCCTTTGGTGAAGTTTCAATCTGGCGTTTAAATGGAGAACTGAATCGACTTCGCAGCGCTTCATCGAATGCTAAAATTGTTCGAGATGTTCAGTGGACTGAGGGAGGGGCCGCCACTCTATTTTCTGATGGCGAACTGTCATCCTTCGACCGAGATGGAGTTGGTAAGAAACTTGCCAACTTAGCTGCGGGGGATGGTTTTATTGCAACGGCAGAATTTTCGGCGGATGGTAAGCGATTGCTGCTGGGGCGAAGACGCGATGATCTTCGGAGTGAAATCATCGAATACAGTCTAGAGCAGAACAGTAATTTGTTTGCTTGGCGCAGTCCATCCACCTGGATCGTGGATGGCGTACGCTACACTGCGGATCAAAAAGATTTTATTGCCTACGGTGTCAGCAGCGCAGCGGTGGCAAGCAATCGAATCGAATATAAATCGGTCTTGCAAAAGCATGTGCAAGGAGCAAAGCAGGTAGTGGCAGAGGATATCTCGGGTGTTCGCCTGAGTGCGATACTGGCAAAGGACATTGAAACTTGTCTTTACGTTCCAATAGAGTCCCATTTACTTTATTTGAGACAAGCGGGGAGAACGATTTGGCAAAGTGATGACCGGGACGATCGCGCGATACAGCTTTATTGGAATCGCGATTTGCGAGGATTCGCTTGGTCGGGCAGCGGTGGAAAGGGGAGTTTTCATTTCGACAGCCGGCAACTGCGGAAGAGTTATGCGGAGTCCGACTTATATCGACATAAGGAAGTGATTCGAGTTGTTCCCGATCTAAGCACTCCCTCATTATTATCGATTCCGATGACCGACGGATCGCGGCGAGCCATACCGCTGCGAACTGCCCGCGATGGTGAAGGATCATGCCATCTCACGTATGAAAAAGACGGTAAAATGTTTATTGCAGTTGGCCATCGATTTGGGGTGAGTCTATTTGAGTTTTTGAAATCGGGAAAATTGCAACTTCTCCGTAAACTGATCGGCCATCAGCAGATGGTCACAGCAATCGCGATAAGTGAAGATCGGCGATTGATGCTCACGACCGCACAGGATGGAACGGTATGCTGCTTTACGCTGGAGCCTTGGAAGCATCACCCTGAGCTAGGAGCCAAATTTGTTCAGCAGGGGAATGAATTGGTTGTCGAGGCATTAGATGACGGGAGTCCGATATGGGAGACGGGGCTGTCGGTTGGTGATCGTATTCAAAAAATACAGTACGAAGGGGGTGATCTGTCGACCGAGCAGGCGATGCAACGCTTGAACAATTTTGAGGTTGGTGGAGAGTTCAAATTTGTGTCTAGCAACTTGAAATCGGTTGTGTCTTCACGAGTGTTGCAACGTCCCATATGGAAATTTTTGCATCGCGATAAGGAGTGGATACTCTATCGTTATCGAGATTACTTTTATGATTGTTCTTTACAGGGAGATCAATTGGTAGCGTGGTTTATCAATCCTGATACTGAGTCTGAGCCGATCGTGGTGAACGCTGAGCAAGCACGGGAGCGATTTTATCAACCCACGAAGCTGAAGGATTTATTGAGCCTGGAGAGTCTGAGGACGAAGCGAATTCAGGTTCCCGAATTGATCCCACCTGTAGTTGGGTTAAGAATGGAAGAGCAGGGCGACAAGTTGGTGATCCAGGCATCTATGACGGCGGAAGAGAATGCGCTATTGGTGGGAGAGCCGCAGGAGTTGAGTGTGTGGGTTGGCGACTTGCGCGTCGCCCGAAAAATATCGCCGGCAATTCCATCGAGCGAAACGATCACGATTGATCGCAAATTGCTGCGCAACGGCAATAACCGAATTATTGCGAGGGCCTACAACCAATTCGGGGTGCGTGGGGATTCAGATTTCCAAGTTGTCCAGCATAGGAATCCGGAGGCGAATTCAAAACTTTGGGGTTTGGTACTCGGGATTCAAGATTATAGCCAATCTCGAAAAACCCCGAATGTGACTGATAGCAAATTAACGGTGCCCGACCTCAATTGGACCTTGAATGACGCAGTGGCGATGGAAAATGCCTTAAAGAAGAACACCGATCATTTTAATCTTTCCGATGTTCGCCGCATGACGGACTCCGAAGTGACTCGCCAAAAACTTTCTGAGGAGTTAAGTCGTATTCGCTCGCAGTGTCGTCCAGATGATTTTTTAGTTCTTTCATTCGCTGGACATGGTTACCAATTAGAGGAAGAGCAAGGCGACGAGCCGCGTTCTACTTTTTTGATGTTGACTGCCGAAAGCAGTTTGTCGTCCGTAGATGAGGCGATGTCGACATCGCTGCCGATTTCAAATGCGAAATCGAAGCAAGAGAATGCAGTAAATTTCGATTCCCTATTTGACGAATTGGCATCGCTGCCATGTCGTAAAATGATTTTGATGGACGCCTGTCATTCGGGCGGGGCAGTGGAAATGGTTCGCGCATTAACGCCGGACTTTGTGGTCGGTCCGAGCGTGATTACGGCGTCAGGTAAGAATCAATATGCACTGGAGGTTCCCTCAAAAATGCATGGGATTTTCACCGCTGCGATCGTTGAAGCGGTTGGTAGAAAATTCGAGGTGGCCGATTCAAATCAGGATCAGCTTTTGTCCGTTGCCGAATTGTATACCTATTGTGCGGAGCGAGTACCACAAATTTTTGCTAACTCAGAGCAATTCATGCACCCTGAGGATTTTGCACGCGGGCAGACCCCCGAGTTTTGGTCACCGGAGGGCGATCAATCGTTTCCAATTTTTGGCAAACAGTCAACGCCTTAATAGAGGTTGCATACGGGTGGGCGAGCTATTGTCGCGCGACATCTAGATATCGAATGATAGCCACATCGGTCTGGCTAACTGCACCCAGGCTCGCGGTTCCGAGTTGCTGTTCTGCTTTTTGTTCACTTGGCACGATCAGTCCGCGAGAGGCGCTGGTGACCAACGCATTACGACCGATTCCTTTTGAAAGTTCGCTCCACCTCTTCGCGGTTTTTGTGGTTAAGGTTGGGTGGAAAGAACCTTTGGCAGAAGTTCGCTTGGAACCGCTGCGGAACAGACTGGGGTCATAACTGTTATGCCACGTTTCGCTATCGTCGGAGAGAAACTCCAATGAGGATTTACCTTTTGTTTCAGGCTTGTTGGTTTTGGTTGCTTCGGGGATATTCGCATTCATATTGACGGCTTCGTTAGAAAGTTTCCCGGAATCTTTCTGTGATAAGAGGTGGGTGACTCCCCCTGGATCATAGGTGGGAACTTCGCGATACACCGAAAGGCTGATGATGCCGACAGCTTCGGATGGAAAACGGGTAGCTAGTTCGGATGTTTGTTGATCCGCTGCGCCTACTAAAGGTTGGTAGCTTTTGAGACCAGGCAAATAGATTCCAGGAACGGAATAGGTAGCGCCAGGTTCCAATACGAACTTGTTGCAGGAATCGGGATCGTTTGCATTTTCTTCATAGATGAGATTTTTTCCATTCACGGCAAGCACAACGGCAATTTTCTCGTTGGCTGTATTTTTCAATTCAAAGGTGACGCGTTGATTGGGTTTGGGATCTTCGATTGAAAAGTTGAAGGAACTAAAGTAACTGTCCTTGGAGAGTTCTTGAGGTTGGCCATCGTACTTGATGGTGAGAGTCACAGGGAATTGGGCCCAGGGATTGGCATCGACCGGTTGGCCAACTCTATTGATGTACATTTCGGCGACCTTTTGGTTTTCTTCAGAGGCTACGTCTTTCTCGTCCTGTTCGAGTAAGGCGAAAATACTTCGAGTTTGAACGCCCTTGGTGCGTGCATCCCAGCCAGCCGCAGAGAGACTGTAGGCCCGACCATACTGCATGAGCATTTTTCTATCGGTTGGAAAGGAGAAGGGGCCCAGTTCTGACAATTGCCCAGTTTTGGCGTCGTAGAACTGGAACAGCAGTGAGCTTTGTTTCCAATCCTTGGAGACTTCGATCACACCTGTAACGAAGCCATCGAGTTTTGACGGTTGCATTTCATCGACGGGGAATTTGTATTCAAGAGCAAGAAGTTTTTGACGGGCTTCTGGGGTGTCGTAGGCAGCTGCCGCGTCAAGCGCGCGAGCTTGGGCGAGCATGTCAAAAACAACGTTCACTGGATCATCGACATCGCGAATATAGGCAATCACCTGCTCGGTTCTGGCAGCCAAGTTGGTTTGGATCAGAGCGCCGGTGGAGTGAGGGACCCCCGCATTGTCGCGAAATTGAAAAGGTAACACGCCCACATTACGAAGCTCTAATTCGCGCAATTTCTGGACCAGGATCGGGACATTTTTAAACAGCGCAACATCGATATTGTCGGGTTCTGCCCGAAGGTTATCGGGTAGGTTGATCAGCGAAAGAGCCAAAAAGAGAAGAGCGAAAAGCTTATTTTTCATAGTGTTTCTCTATCGTGCTTGGGCTACAGCCAGGCTCACTTGGTGTATCGAGGAGGTAATTCCCTTTTCAGATTGTCGTATACATCTTGAGAAAGTTGCGAAGAAAATTTCAAGTTATCAAGGAAATTTCGGTCGCAGATATCGAGTCGCCACTTGGAGCCGTCGAGTTTAAAGCATTTCGGTTGCTCGCCGTCGTCCAGGGCATTTTGAAAGACGGTTTCAAATACGCCGTTTTGATCCAAGTCGAAGTAGTGACAGGTCGGTTTGCCAACGTCTTTTACGATTGCCCATTCGATACCCAATTGTTTCCACAGTTCCAACTCGGAAAGTCCGGGAAGCGACTGTTGCTGCTGGTCGGTGAGCGTGGCTGAACTTTGATCGAAATCGATGTACAGGGCGAGTTTTTGCTCCGAAGAGTCCTGGAATTCATAGAGGCGAGCACCCGTTTTCTTGGACTGCAGTACCTCAAGTTCTGCATTGCGAGGCATAGAGTAGGGGGGGAGTAGCTCGGGGCTCGAGGGGAGGGTTGCAACAAATTTTTTGATTTCAGCTAGGTGAATATGATAAGAAATTTTATCCAGCCTTACGCCCTCTTGGGTGCTTTTAGGAATTGCTTTGGTGATGGCGATAAGTTTGCCTTCGGAATTCAAAATGGGACCTCCTGAATCTCCCGGATTGATGCCACAAGTGGTAACGATCATTTGGACAGATCCTTCGGGGGCGAGCGAACGGAGCAACTGGGCTCGTCGCTGAGGAGAGGGTTGCAGTTTGTTGTCAAGCTCGATCGATACATCATCTGGATAAAGTCCTTGCGATGAGACTTTTCCATCGCGAAGATCCCACTTCATTCCGGCAACTGGCATACCGAGGGCAAAGCAATTTTCGCCATCCTTGGGGGAATCGGAAGCGAATTTAATGAAGGGAACCGTCGATTTTCCATCGGGCATGGCATCGAGAAGCAGCAAAGCCAAATCGGCTCGACGATCCAGGCGATAGACGCTGGCCCAGAGCGTTTGTTCCTGTTCTTGAATCTGACCGTTGGCGTCGAGTTCACCGTAGGTAAGCCGTACAAAAGGTTTGCCTGTTTTGGGATCAACCGGCGCATCCTTAACGACATGATAGTTGGTCAAGATCCAGCCTTCAGGTCGAAAGAAAAATCCAGTGCCCAGTTCTCGCCCTGTTTCGATGCGAACAATGGCGGGGGCTGTTCGGCTTTTGACTTCGACACCTCCCAGTGGCGCAGGGGCTTGAGCATGCGAAAGCGAATTGCAAATTCCGATAACGCTTAGGATGAAAAGTTTCCAATGGACTATCAGAGTGGATATCAAGTTCCAATTCATCGAGGTCTTTTTGGCTCCAATGATTTCTTCTGTTCCAAAACGTTGGCAAGGTTTGCACAGGAGGCCTGCCGTTGGGGGCAGTGGTTGCCTAAGCAGTTGCTCGCTTTTCCGTATTCATCTTCGCAACTTTTTGCAGCGTGATTGTAACGCTTGAATCGTGCTTGCCACAGTTTTTTGACAAGATTGTGGAGGTTTGTAATGGCTGGGCAAAATTTTTCCGTTTCGGCTTACGTGAGAGGTTGGTCGAAGTTTGGGTAAATCGCACGAATTAGGAGACATTTCGTGATTCAGTTGCCGATAACTTAGTCGAATTTCCGTTTTTACCGATCTTAACCAATATCTGAAAAAGTGGGTTTGGGAGTTTGGATCATGCGTAATCGACATTGGTACATCGCGTTGGCGTTAAGCCTGTCGTTCCTGCCTGCTAATTTGTGGGGTGGAGATCACCTCAAGAAATTGGTTCCGATGCAACTCAAAAATCCAACTGCATGTCCACCGGTGGAAGCTCCTTGTGAGCCATCGGTAAATGCAAGCGATGCAGCGGAGGGTTCGAAGGAAGGTTCGGACATACAGCTCGATCAGGGATCGGTTCTTGCTCCGGGAACTCAGTTTTCTGGCGGATCTTCCATGGATCTTTCTGGTCTGAATGCAGATCGAAGTAGTTACACATCTTTGCAAACATTGAGCTCGATCGGTGATTTTTTTGCTCCCGATGGGCAGGGCGTCGTGATCGACCGACAGTTGCCAATCGGTGGTACTTATATCGAAGATTTCACGAGTCAGCCGGTATCTCCTGGTGCGGCGATTGGACGCTTTAAAACCTCGGATAGCAACAGTCCGATACCGCGCGATCGATTGTTTTTAGATTACAGTCTATTTCACAATGCTCGTTTGACGCCGGATGATGTCAGCGTGCAGAGGTTCACTCCGGGCTTTGAAAAGACCTTTATGGATGGCCTGACTTCGTTGGAGCTGCGATTGCCGATTGCGATGACGCTTAACTCATCGAATTTCGGAGGCTCCAACGATATTGATACGCAGAATTCTGAGTTCGGCAACATCGCCATTGCTGCCAAGGGGATTTTGTGGTCGACCGAGGGTTTTGTTTTGACCACCGGTCTTGTTTTGCAAACGCCGACTGCGAACGACATCATTTTTGGAAATATCAACGGCGAGGAGGCTTTGCGAATCGGTAATAATCAGTATCGCTTGCTCCCTTATTTGGCAACTCTCCATTACAACGACGAATGGTTTTGGCAAAACTACATTCAGATCGATACCGCTGCCAATGGCAACAAGGTCTATGTGAACAGTACGGGTAGAGCCACAGATCAAATCGGAGTGTTGCAAGAACAGAACTATTTGTATTTGGACACTTCGTTGAGCCGTTGGCTTCGTCGGGATCGATGTCGACAAACGGGGATCGCGATGACCTTTGAGTTGCATTACAACTCGACGATCAATGATACCGACACGATTTCATTCAGTGACAATCGAGGGAATGTCGATCTCGGTACAGCAGGATTTTCAGCAGACATTCTCAACATGAATTTCGGACCGACTTTCGTCTATGGTGCCACAACGACCACGATTGCTTATGGAACACCATTGACGGCGGATCGCGGTATGGACGGTGAACTGAGAATTCTATTGAACCGTCTGTTCTAGATTTGGATGTCGCGGTAAGCACTCTCTTGCTTAACCTGACCGGCAGTTGTGATGATTTTGGGCAGATGACCGAGACAAGACTAAAGTCTTGGTCCGATGGAGTCCAAGCGATTTCGATATTTCGCAATTGGCGATGCAGCAAGAAAATAGCCTCGAATCAATCGAGGCTATTTTCTCATCAATGGAACAGTGGGCGGTGCTGGACTCGAACCAGTGACCTCAACGATGTCAACGTTGCGCTCTAACCAACTGAGCTAACCGCCCGGTCTATTTTAAGTCTACAAAACAGTTCCGATATCTCAACCCATTCGATATGGGTATCGGCATCGAACTTGGCTTTCAGTCAAACTTCTTGCTAGGGCCACTACTTGCGGAATTTCCGAACCAATTAAACGCTTACACTGGATAAACGCTTACACTAGTTAAACGCTTAAAATGAAGGCTACCCATTATTTTTTCCATACACTTACAGTTCCACAACTATTTGGGTAAGCGTTCATTTTCCGAGCGAAGAAACGGAAGTCCTTCGCGTGGAAACGCAGTATACCGAGTGTCCAATCGAGTGCCCATGGGGGAATTGGGAACCTGGAATCTTTTGCCTTGCAATCTGTTTGAGTCTTGGCTCCTGTTTATTAGGAGTGATCTGCGGGGTTTAGGTTCGGCAAAATAACAGAAAAAGATCACTTTCGGCTCAGTACTTTTTGAATCATCCCCTGGTGCCAGTCGCTTAGGTTTGAAAACGGTCCTTCGGTGCCCAATTTTCCGGAAAAAATGTCCTGCAGGCTTAAAACTTGGCGAAATGGGAGGTTTTTGGGGTTACTGCTCAACCGAGCGTTTCGGAAGCGTACACCAGTAAGGGCCGATTTGAGCCTCATTCTGGGGCCATTTTCTGGCGAAAAACGCGCACTATAGTTGACGTGGCGCAAAATAAACTGAATCATTGTACCTCTGGGATTATTCGTCCGATCCCCAAGTTTAGGCACATTTAAGCGAAAAAGCCGTTGGACGCTACTTCATACGAAAGGGTTTTGCAATCGACCGGACTCAGCCTCAGACGAGAATCAATGGGCAAATAAGAACTTCTCCAGTTCGCGTTATCGATCCAGAAGGAAAGCAACTTGGGGTAATACCCACGGAAGAAGCTATAGCCCGCGCTCGGGACTTTGGATTGGATTTAGTTGAGGTGGCGCCTACGGAAAAGCCGCCTGTTTGCCGAATCATGGACTTCGGCAAGTACAAGTACGAGAAAAATAAGAAGAGAGCTGGGGCGGCCCACACTCACCAAACGAAGACGAAAGAGATTCGCCTTCGACCGAAAACGGGCGACCATGATATTGAATTTAAGGTCAAGCAAGCTAAGGGATTCTTGCAGCACAAAGACAAAGTGCTCGTGTCGGTGATCTTCAAAGGACGTGAAATGGCGCATGTCGAGGAAGGGCGGCGCATTATGGAGTCGGTGATAGCGATATTGTCTGAGGTTGGAAAGATAGAATCTCCTCCGCAGCAGCAAGGCAAAAAGATGAGCTGCACGATTGCTCCGAAATAGTGGTTTCGTAATAATCGTTTCGAAATAGTGCTGCTGCGGTGCTTATTGCTGATCGCATTGAACCTGATCGCATTGAACCTGATCGCATTGAACCTGATCGCATTGAACCTGATCGCATTGAACCTGATCGCATTGAACCTGATCGCATTGAACCTGATCGCATTGAACACCGATGGCGTTTAACTTTGATCGCGTTTCGCGTCGATCGATCATTTGAAGTTTCGCGGGGGCTGCGAGTGCATCCAGCTCCGTAGGTTCCCTGCGTGTAGAGTTTGTTAGAGATATTCTTTTCTGCAAGCTTGGGTTAAGAGTGAGCAGTCTTAAGCTCTTCGGATCAGCCAAAAAAGCTCGAGGCGAGATGTGGCTTTGCTGTGAACGATGCGAGTTCAGCGATCATATCGCGTGTGGCTTGCTCTACGGCAGCTTCCCAGGTGGCAGCGGCATGGTATCGCGATAGCGAATGAGCGAAGATGATCCCGCGTGAGCTATTCACCAACGCGCCAAGTCCATCTTGGCGAAACCCGAGAGCTACATCTTTGGCGGTGCCTCCTTGGGCACCGTAACCGGGAATCAGAATCCAGCTGGAACTCAATCGCAATCTTAGCTCGGCCAGTTGTTCAGGATAAGTCGCTCCGACGACAGCGCCGATGGGGCCCAAACCGCAAGGCGCGAGGCTGGCGGTGTTCATTTTTTCGACGAGGTCTGCCATATGTTGGTAGACCGTTCCACGCTCGGGACCTGAGCCGACCAGTTGATCTTGTAGGTAGCCACTACCTGGATTGGAGGTCTTGACCAAGACAAAGATTCCTGCCTCGCGAGCGAGGGCAACTTTGACAAAGGGTTCCAGGCTGTCGTGGCCTAGGTAGGGCGATACGGTGAGCGCATCGGAGCCCCAAGCGCTTTTGGTGCCGCGCCCGAGATAGGCTTCCGCATACGCTTCGGCGGTGGTGCCGATGTCATTTCGTTTGCCGTCTAAGATGACCAAGAGGTCGCGTTGGACGGCATGTCGAATCACATTGCCCAAGGCGATCATACCGTGAGGGCCCAGTTGCTCGAAAAAAGCGGCTTGTGGTTTTACGACCGGGACCAGTGGAGCCACAATATCGACGATCGCTTTACCGAACGTCTCGTAGGCAGTTGCACGTCCGGCTAGATCATTCGATGCCACTGCGGTTCGTAGGCTATCGGGCAGTTGTTCGAAGCGAGGATCGATTCCAACGCATACCGCATTTCCTTTGCGAACCACTTCTTCAGCCAGTCGCTGAGCGAATGACATTGTTGGCATCCTCTTGTATTTGGGGCTGGGATTAGTCTGATTTAGGTCGATCGGGGTTTCAGTATCTAACACAATGGTTTTTGCGACAAGGAGATTTGGAATGGATTGTGGGAAGGATTGAACGATTTGGCAATCAATCGGTGAGTCTGCGAATCGAGCCCGGAACGGTGGGCTGATGGGATTGAGAGCTGGCAACGGCGGCGAAGCAAACAGCGAGGCTTTTCAGGTTATCTGCTGCGTCGATGGAAGGTGGACGATTCTCCTCAATGCTGCACAGCAATTCGCCCATGGTTCCGCGAAAGCCATCTGAAAACCATTTGCCCTGCAGTCGAGGCGACCACTCGCCTGAGGCGTTTCGGATAGAAAGTTTTTGGTCTTGATAGGTTTCGCCGCAGCTGAAGATGCTTCCTGCGGTACCTGAGACAAACAGGCGATCTTGTTGTCCGTGAGTCAGGGCGGCATCAAAGGCCAAGGTAGCTTGGGCGTCTGGCCATTCGATGAGGCACTGCCCCAGCAAGTGAGGCATTATGTTTTGCTCAGGGGCGGGGGCGGAGGAGGCAAAGACGCGGGTTGGTTCTGCATGTGGAATGAGCATTCGCAGTATGTCAAACCAATGGATAGCGAAGTCGTAGAGGATCAAATGTTTGACCTGTTCAAATGGAGTGCCGCGAACCCAGGTATGGTCCCAGTGGACCGACAAATGAGCAGCAAACGTGGAACCGATTGCCCCTCGTTGGATTGCGTTGCGAGCGTAACTGAAGTGGGGTGCCCAGCGTCCATTCTGATTAATGGCCAATCTTCGTTGGCAGCGTTCTGCCAAGCGAACCAATTCTTCACCGACATCTAGATCTGTAACAAACGGTTTTTGGCTCAGCACATGTTTGCCATTGAGAAGACTCGCGCGAATCAGTTCGACGCGTTCCGGCGGATGTGTTGCGATGTCGACCACATCGATGTCCGGTTGCGCAAGTAATTCGCGATAGTCCGAATAAAGTTTTGCGTTTGGAAAAAAGGCTTTGGCAGCGGCCTGACATCGCTCTCGTATCGGATCGCAAAGCGCGACGACCGACCAACCTGCATCGAGATAAGCTTGGAGATGATGTTTGATAATCCCACCGCAACCGATCACACCGATTTTGGGCTGAAGGTTTTTGGGGTGGCGAGGTTGGTAATCCAATAGCGACAATTCTTGGACCAGCGTGTTGGCATTCATGGGACACAAGGGGCTTTCGATGTTAAAGTGAAACGATAAAGAAAAAGGTACTGCAGATTACCCTTGGATGTGTTGGGAACGATTATTTTCTTTAACTCTAAAGCGTATTCTCAGGGCATTGTAGGGGAGAAACGTCAGCTGTTTTTGGAGGAATCGTGCGAATTAGCACAATGTGAGTCTTGAAATTCGGTAGCGAAATATGGGGCAACCCACAACACATTTCTTTTTCTTCATGTTATAATAATGGGTGCAGGGTGTCTGGAGCATGGTTGTAGGGAATGATGGCCAGGGACCTGTAAATCGTATCGCTTTTGGTGGACCCGAAATCGCTGCGTGAATCGAAAAAACGTTGACCAATCGGTGATGAAAGTCACGCGACAAAATTATCCATTGGTGCTTTTTTTCGAGCCGCGGGGGCCAGAGCGAGCTTTATAGGCAACCAATTTAACCCTCAACCATGCGATCGCTCCGCTCTCTTGATGCTATCTGCATCGACGTGGGTCGTTCGTTTGCCGTTGACCGGGTGAGGCAGGAAACGACGGGATATGGCCATCAAGGTACTTGTGGTTGATGATGAAGAGATCATCCGCGCCGGTTTAAAAGAGCTCTTTGCGGACTCCGATGTTGAGATCGTCGCTGATGCTCGCAACGGTGACGAGTTTATGGAGAAGTGTCGAACCATTCCGTGCGACATGGCGTTGGTCGATGTGCGTATGGAACCGACCGATGGACTTGCGGTCTTGCAACGAATGCAACTGGAGGGGATTCGATTGCCGGTGATTTTAGTTTCGGCAATAGACAATCCCAACTATGTCGCCCGGGGGCTAGCGTTGGGGGCGGCTGGATATCTTTTGAAGCATGAAGAGCGAGCCAAGTGGTTGGCCATCATCCGGAAAGTGGCTGCTGGAGAATCGACATGGTCGAGGGAGGAACTGCGCAGGATTACCGGTGCGGCGACCATACCTCGACAGTCCACCGACATCGATATCCCGTTAACCTATCGAGAAGGGGAGGTGGTGCGTCTTCTGGCCGCCGGTCTGACGAATCGAGAAATCTCCCAGCAGCTGGAAATTAGCTACGAATCGGTTAAGGAGCATGTTCAACATATCCTCAGGAAGCTTGGCGTTGTGGATCGTACGCAGGCAGCGATCTGGGCAGTCCGCAAAAAGTTAGTCTGAGTTTTTGTGGATCACTGCCCCGGGGGAGGCTCTTGTTTCTGGAGAGTGGACGTTACCATACTGTCATTGCCGATTGAATATGCTACGTTACGGCGTAATGTCCGCATGAGCTAGCGGGGAAATCGTTGTAGAGTGCACATGTAGTGTATTGGTGTGTAGTGACTTTTTGTTTCCAGCTTAATGTCACTTTACCGGTTTTCTCTGCCGATCGGATTGTTTTTCCAGAGCCATTCAGCAACGAAAGTCGGTTTCGATGAAGCCTACCGATATCGCAATTCGCGAGGTAAAGACCTACCGAGTCAAGTTCAACTACCGTGCGCCGGTAAAATTTGGTGGACGGGAAGTCAAGGATGTGGTGGTTCTGCGAGCTCGCGTGGTTGTGGAGAGTCGCGGTACAGGCAAATTGACCGTCGGTTATGGAGAAATGACCCTGGGCAATGCGTGGGCGTGGCCCAGCAAAAAGCTAAATTCCTCTCTGACATCGCTTCCCTTGATTGGCTTGTTTGAGAAGATCGCGGCTCAAACTTCGACCTACAGCGAGTATGGGCATCCCTTGCGCCTGACCTATGAGTTGTCCAAAGGACATTCTGCCTTAGCCGAGGATATTGCGCAGGTAATGAAATTGCCGGAGTCGATACCGGCTCTTGCCGTACTTCTGGCGGCCAGTCCGATTGAAGCGGCGATTCACGACGCTTATGGGAAAAGTCTCGGGTTGAGTTCGTTTAATTGTTTGGGTGAAGAGTTTTGTTCAGAGGATTTATCGTTTTACTTAGGTGCAGAGTTCGCGGGGCTATATCTCGACCGATTCACGAGCCGTGCTCCCAAGGCGATGATGCCACTGTACCATCTTGTGGGGGCTTCCGATCCGTTAGGAAAGGATGACGTGAAGCGAAAGATCGGTGATGGTCTCCCAGAAACCTTGGATGAATGGATTCAAGTGGAGGGGCTGAGCCACTTAAAGATCAAGTTAGATGGAGATGATTTGGATTGGGATGTGGGACGAGTGACGGAAGTAGATCGAATTTGCAATCGTATCGCACCTGAACGGGTATGGCGATACTCGGTTGATTTTAATGAGCGTTGTCCTAATGAAGATTATGTGATCGAGTTTTTGGAACGGATTGATCGCTTGTCGAAAACGAGTTTTCCTAGAATCCAGTACATTGAGCAACCGACCTCAAGAGATTTAGTTCCGGTAGCAGAGCAGACCATGCATCGGGTCTCGCGTTCGAAGCCTGTCGTCCTTGATGAGGGACTATTAGATCTGGAGACGATGCAGCGGGCGCGGCAAATGGGCTACAATGGAGTTGCTTTGAAAGCCTGTAAGGGGCAGACTGAGTCGCTGTTGATGGCCGCTGCTGCACAGCATTACGGTCTATTTTTGTGCGTTCAAGATCTAACGTGTATTGGCGGGTCTTTCTTGCATTCTGCTTCGTTGGCAGCAAGGATCCCAACGGTGGCCGCTATTGAAGGGAATGGTCGTCAATATTGTCCGGAAGGAAATCTTCCATGGTTGGACGAATATGGGCCGATGTTCAAAATTCGCAGCGGTAGTGTGCCGACCGAGTTACTTGCAGGACCTGGATTAGGCTATCACTGGCCATCGACGGCATTGAAGGGGCTTGAACCTGAATAGGGTTTAGAAGCTGCGTAGCAACGTTGTCCTCCGTTGACCGGTAGAATCGTTGCGTTGATAAAGTCGGAAGTGGGCGAGGCCAAAAAACCAATCGCTGCCGCTATATCCTGAGCGTCTCCCCAGCGATGGGAGAGAGATTCGGTACGCGCCCTTTCATCCCAATAGTCGGATGTTCCTTCACCCCATTTGGTTCGAATCCAGCCTGGTGCAACGCAGTTGACGCGGACCTTTGGGGTTAAGTGTTGTGCCAGGGCTTGAGAAAATGCCATGACCGCCGACTTTGTTGGACCAAAAAGCATTCCCGCGTCCCCTTCGATTCCTGCTTGAGCTTGATCCCAACCGATGTTGATGATGACCGGTCGCATTCCCATCGTCACTTGCTGATGCATTCGTTCGCCGACCATTCGTCCAAGAAGCATCGTAGCTTTGACATCGACGTTCCAGAGTTGTTCCAACTTTTCCGCAAAGCTGAGTTTGGCAAGCGGACCGGTGAGGATGTCGGCTCCCGCATTATTGATCCAGATATCGATATGCCCCTTCCAAGCGAATGCGCTTTGAACAAGACGCTGGCAACTTTCCACCTGTCCTAGGTCTGCCAGCACGATTCTCGCTTCAGTTCTCTGAATCATCAATTGCCGCGCTGTGTTCTGAAGGCCCTCGAGATTGCGGAATCCATGTAGAACAACCGAAGCGCCGCGCCGACCTAGTTCCAATGCAGTTGTTCGACCGATTCCACTGGAGCTTCCGGTGACCACGGCTACTTTATTTTCTAGATCTCGAGCAGGTGCAATTGCCATAGAGCAATCCTCTGGCAGAAGTGGTTTACAAGGGCCCGTTACATTGTTTCAGCCAAGTCTATTGTAACGCAGAAACCATAAGAACACGAAAAAACCCACAAGCGGATGTCGCATGTGGGTTTTGTTGGTATTGGCTCGCACGCTTAAATCAACAGGTGGTCATTACAGCGTTGACGCTGTTGACTATTTCGATAGGCTGACGCATCAATAGGGGCTCGAAGGTCCTGTCTCAGGATTGCCGCACATATGGAAGTGGTTATGGTCGATGTAAATCACTTCCACGGCTTCTTGGTCATTCAAGGTGTAGGGCACGGGCCAACCATTGATGATTCGTTCGCTGTAATAGATCGTGCACTTGTAGTGAGCATGATGCAATTCAGCAAAACCGATGGTCGGGATGAACCGCGGTGGATCGATGTAATCAGCGATCTTTTCCTTGACGATGCGGACATTGTTTCGCTGCTTCTCGTGCAGCAAGGGGAGGCCGCCTCGAACCGGTCGGGCTCGCTCCAAAGCTTGCATCACTTCATCGTCGCTAGGTGGATCCAAGGCAACGACAGGACCGCCCGCCGTAAGAGGTCCCATGATGGGCACTCGCTCATAGCGTTCGTGGTTCCAGAATTCCAATTCTTCTTGGTCCTGGAAATACGGACTAACGGGGACGGGAATGCTAAAAATTCCCATCGTCAGGCCGTTCATCCCAATACAGCCTGTGCTGGCAAAACATCCAGCTGCTACTAACCATCCTGCCATGTTCGTGACAAGCTTACTCGACATCGATGTATCCCTCAGCATCGAACGTTGGCCGCCTCATCCGGCTGCCTTGACTAGCTGATCCTAAGAGTGGACCAGTCATAGCTCTTGTATCGTTGTGAACCTATGACGAACTTGTGGGTTTTTCCGATCTTTTCGCGAATTACAGTTCTGCAAATCGCAACGATCGCCCGCGACTGGCACTAGTGCACCAACAAAAAAAGCCCTCGTAACCCCAAAAAGGGATACGAAGGCTTTACCACTGTGTTTTTCATCTATCGATGCGTAGGATCGCAGAACTACTTACTTGCTCTGGAAATCCAAGTACCACAAACCATCATCCCATTCGAGTGTCACTTTACGCCATCCCAGGGGAACCTGAGGATATGGGTAGAATGGGCCAATGTAAGGCCATGCCGAAGGGCTGTATTGCTTGGGATAAGTTACAGCAGCGTAGTTGGGGTAAGCTGCGTAGCTGGGCCAAGCGTAGGAAGGCATGTAAGGTTGATCGTATCGAGGAACACCCACGCCGTAAGGAACAGGTCCTGATCCTTGCATCGGAACAGGCGATCCATCTTGCATGGAAGTCAACATCGAAGGTGCCATCGGTTGTGGTGCCATTGGGATGGGACCAACGGGTTGTACGGCCATCGGCTGAGGTGCCAGTGGCACATTGGGCGTTGGACCATATTCAGTGTTGGCTGCGGCAACAACACTTGAATCTACCACACTCACTTCATCTAAAACTTTCTTTACACCGCTAGTTTTTTTAACGATGCCGATCACCAGGTCCTTCTGAGCTTGGTTGGCAACTCGGCCACCCACCCAGCACTCACCCTTGACCGTTCGCACATCTAACTGGAAACCTCGAAGATTGCCAGCATTTTTCTCGAGCTGCAATTGCTCGATCACGCTATCGGTGATCTTCTCGTCGGTGTTGACAGCGGTTTCTGCCGTGGCAGCAGCTGGCTTGACCGAGGTGTCAGGTGTTGCGCGAGCAGCCTTGAGCGCCTCTTTCAGCGAGAATCCAGGCATTTTCGACTCTTCACCAGTAACCTTCAATTCACTAACCACATTGGTAACGCCAGTTGCTTGCTTTGCAGCAGCTTCGACGTCAGCCAATTGTTGCGACGAGCTTACAGTGCCGCGGAGGTAGACGATGCTTTGCTTGACTTCCAAGTCAATATCAAAGCCCTTCAGTCGCCCTTCGGCCTTCTGCTGCTCCAGTCGCGTCATGATGGCCTGGGCGATCTCACGATCACCACCGAACACCATTGCCGGTGCCGAAATGGTCATCGACGCAATCACCATGCCAAACAAAAATCGTCGCATGGGAACCCTCCTACGATAAAACTCCAGTGGTCCAAGTGGCTTCCTGCCGATCGCTGACCACGGTGGCTTGACGGCACCAGTCTCGCGAACGAAACCGAAACTTTCCAATTGGTAAAACAATCCGCACTACGGTGCCGAGAGTGCCTCGACAGGTTTTTAGGCGAGCGGTCCAGCGGCTTGGGAGGAAACATGACTGACGTAATGATCGGCTCGTCTCAGCTATCCGAATCGTCAACCGCAAGTAACTACGTCTTCCTGACCAGCTACTCAGCAGCGCTCCTCGGACATCTTAGGGCCAGTCGCCTACTTGCTTCTGGACTCCCGGATGTCGTGACGAGACAAGATCTACCAGTTGCGAGATTTCCCCCCTCGCGCAGCTAGACTGCTTGCCGTGTGTATCCAAAACTACTTTTCGGCTAACTAATGTGCCAGCTGGTAGGTTTTTTTCGAATTTGACGGTGTTCCCGGAGAGAATAGTTGAAGCAATCGTAATGCCTGGCAATCTGTATCGAATAAAACGATTGTAGCTTGCATTCCGAACGCACTATGAAGTTTGTTAATGCTAGCTTTTGTGTTTTTTGTTACGAGAAGCTGTTCGTGGGGATTGGTGGGATTGGAAGCGGTTGAGATGATGAGAGAGCCAGCCCAAGAAAGTGAGTCCACCTGCTAGAGTGACCAGCAGGGGCCAGGCGAAGACCGCTGCACGGGGCCGCATCACAAAAATAATACCGGCGATCAGCAACAAGATAACGCCCGCAAATCCAATCTTGAACTGAAAGAGATAGGAGAGTTGTGGCCAAGCGAGTCGGACCCCTGCGAAGAAGAGGGCTAATTTTAAAAAAATGCCGCTGATCATTCCTCTGCTGCTAGCATCCGAAACTGGAATCAACCAGCAGATTAGCGCGGTAACCAGTAGTCCAATGACGACAATCGTTATCCACTTACCTTTGGCCTTTAAATTATCTGCGCTCCACGGGTCAGCGCTGGGAGGGTTAGGAGGCCGACTATTGGATGTGCGGGCTTGGGATTTATTCGGACTGGCGGGATCGGAGTTGACCGTGAAGGTTGTCGGTCCTTCGTTCCTCGATTCAGCGTCGGAGGGAGAGTTGGCAAGTCCCTTGAGAAGTTCGCGCAACCCGATGCGCCATAAAGGTTCGTTCACAATCGTTCCAGTCCTCTTAACCAAAGTTGAATGATTTCACTTTGTGCGGCTGGAAGTTTTCCGCCAGCTTCTACGGTACTCTGGATTGTTCCTGTGGGGTGTCCGAGTTCACTTAACTTTTCCGCCATTTCTTGTGTTGTTTCCGCATCATTTACGATTAATCCACGGATACTCTCGAAAGGTTGAGCGGCGGGGGGATTAGCGCGTGCGGGAAATTCACCCCCTAATATGAGCATTCCATTAAATTTAGTGCGTTGCCCGAATGCAGCCACAATGGCTAGTGGAGCGGCCGAGCGGATACCGA
>JBIKMB010000313.1:0-5863 GCA_044359485.1 Pirellulaceae bacterium
TCTGGTAGCTCGGAGAGAGCAGACCGTGGCGAGCGGCGTGATGGTCGAGATTCGCGGGGTGGGCGTCCTCGGGGTGGTCGGCATCAGGACCGACGGGATAGTGTGGAACGCAGTGGCGGAGAATCACGTCGAGATGAGGTTCCTTCATACGAGGAGCCCTTTGTAGAAGTTGATGCGGAAGATGAAGTAGATTTGAGTTTCGGGCCGCCCAAAAATCGAGGGGAAAAAACGCGTCCGGCAGCGGCCGGCTGGGATGTGGAAGCCGAAGCGGACGTTGAGGATCAAGAGAGCGAAGGGGAAATGCCTGAACGCCGTGGGCGTCGTCGACGCAATCGCCGACGCGGCGGTGCTGGACGCAGCGAGTCAGGACGCAGCGAGTCAGGACGCAGCGAGTCGGTAGAAAGTCGTCCGGCAGGACGGTCCGAGGAGCGAGATTCGCGGGCTGGTCGCGATGGGGCGAAGCGGCCTGTCGATGACGTTGATCTGGAGTATGAAGCGGACGTTGTGGACGATGTGGCGGCAGAAGGTGGCGAGATTGGTGCGGGACCCAGCGGTTCGGAGCGACGTAGTCGGCGGCGTCGACGTCGCGGTGGGCGGCGATCGGAGGTTGGTAAGGGACCTGCGGCTGAGTTAGATCAGGAAGAATTAGATTTGAGTGAGGGATACAACCTTCCAAGTCTCTTGGCTGACGAGATCGAGGCATCGGAGGATGATGATAGTCGCCATACGAAGATTCCAACTTGGGAAGAAACTTTGAAGATATTGGTCACCACGAACATCGAAGCTCGACATCGCCCTGACCAGCGAGGTGGTGGGCAGCGTCAAGGTGGGGGACATGGTGGTCGGGGGCGAGGTGGAAATCGTTCTCAAGGGAAGCGATAGATTGGTGGGATTCTCGGTGAACCGCTGGCCGACAGGCGGTGTTTTGGGGCTCAGGACTAGTCCACCGACCTGAGTCGGGATATGATAGGACTTCTAGGCCTAGGGCTGGAAGGTTTTCACGAAGAGAGTCTCGGGTAACTTAGTTATTCGGGCCTGATTGTTATTCGGATAAGTTAACTGTGCGACAGGGGCTCTCGCGAGGGGGAGCCGTGAACCGGGTCAGGACTTAATTGTAGCAGCCATAAGCGAGGTACTCTTGTGCGAGGGCCTCTGACGCACAGTTGATTTTCTGTAATGGCCAGAGCTGGGCATTACATTTCTTCCACTCCGAATCTGAAAACATGCTTGTTCTCCTTCGCGACCCATTCAGGCGTTGAAGGTAGGCTGGTTGAGCTGCGACTGCTTGGGTCCACATCATTGGAAGGCGACAAGCCATGGCTGAGAAAGAAGGGAGTCAGGTTGCAGCGGATTCTGGTTACACGGTAGTCGCCCGTCGTTATCGGCCCAAAAGTTTTTCTGAGTTAGTGGGTCAGGAAAACGTTTCTCAAGCTTTAGCGACGGCCATTCGGACTGGGAGAATCGGCCATGCTTATCTTTTTACGGGGGCTCGTGGGGTCGGAAAAACGTCGACCGCGAGAATTTTTGCAAAGGCATTGAACGCGGGAGCTGGGCCTTCGGCGGAGCCTGATTTGGACTCGGAAATCGCGCAGGCGATCGATGCGGGCGAAGACTTGGATGTGCTGGAAATTGATGGCGCTTCGAATCGCGGCATTGAAGAGATTCGTCAATTGCGGGCCAATGTCAATGTGAGGCCGAGTCGGTCTCGATTTAAGATTTACATTATCGACGAAGTGCACATGTTGACCACGCAGGCCTTCAATGCGCTGCTCAAGACTTTGGAGGAGCCGCCGGAGCATGTCAAGTTTATTTTTTGCACGACCGATCCTGAAAAAATTCCAATCACTGTTTTATCGCGTTGTCAGCGTTTTGATTTTCCTCCGGTCAAGAAGGAAGCGATTCAGGATCGCCTGCGTTTCATTTGCCAGCAGGAAGGTTTTCAGGCCGATGAGTCAGCCCTGGCGTTGATTGCGCGGCGAGCTTCCGGTTCGATGCGGGATAGCCAATCGCTGCTGGAGCAGATTCTCAGTTTCTCCGAAGGAAAGATTTCGGTCGAGAGTGTCCAAGAGCTTTTAGGCTCGGCTGATGATTCGAGTTTATGGGAAATGGTAGAGCATTTTATCGCCCACGATGCTGTTGCGGTGTTGGAGGCGGTGGAGGCTTCAGCTAGTCGTGGGGTGGAGCCGGGTCAGTTTGCTGAGCAACTATTGGGTTATTTTCGTGATCTGTTGACTCGCTGTGTGGGGGCCCCTGCCGATCTGTTGCGACATGTTCATTCGCTTGCACCGGAGCAGTTGAGCGATCAGGCTGCACGATGGGGCATGCAGAGTTTGATTGGTGCGATGCAGATCTTGGACGAGTCCTTAGTTCGAATGCGTCATAGCATGCATGGTCGCACGTTGTTAGAAATGACGTTGGTACAGATCGCGCAGTTGCATCGTTTGGAAGACATCTTTGCGATCTCAAGCGGCTTGACCGCTTCGGCCGCACCGCCGCAAACTCGGGGCGCCGAGCGTTCGGTGGTCGTTGAAGCACAAGCGGCGGCCGTTGAGTGTGAGAGCGAAGCTCCCGCGACGACTCCTTCGGCCTTGCCGCAAAAAAAAAACATTGAAGCCCTAGTTTCTGTCTCCACGAAACCCTCGTTACCGGTGGCTCCTCCCAGTGAGTCTCACGCTTTAAGTGGCTCGCCGGTTGTCGCGACCAAAGAAGCGGTTCCAGTTCCAGCGGTTGATACCGAGAATGCAAAAGCGGTCTGGGACTTGGTTGTCGGGGACTTGCAAGGACTGTTGGCTGATTTTGCCGCATTGAGTGTCGATGCGGTCTGGGTGGACCGGCATCAAATCAGCGTCTGTTTTGAGAAACGCAATCAGCACGCGATCGACCATCTACAGCGTCCGGACCGCAAAAACATTGTCGAAAAAGAATTGCAAAATGCGGCAGGTCGTCCCGTAAAATTGGTCTTTCAATCGGTGCCGGATCAGGGAGCTTCGTCTACCGATCCTAGGCCTGCGAACGATGTGAATAGTCTGATGCATCGCAATCAGAGAATACGGCAAGTTGCCGAGCATCCGCTGGTCAAAGCGTTAGTTGATACCCTCGGCGGCCAGTTGCTGAGAGTGGATCCTCCAGCAGCACCGCGGTCGCATTTAGATCGAAAGGGTTGAGTATAGTGTTTAACAATCTCACGGGTTTAGCAAAGCTCCTGAAAAATTCCACTTCGATGGGTGAGAAGATGAAGGAGTCAAAAGAGCGGTTAAGACGCGAGAGGGTTCGCGGTACGAGCCAATGTCAGCAAGTCATCGTCATCATGAATGGGCTTGGCGAGGTGCAGCAAGTAACGATTGCTGAGACGCTGATGATTCAGGGCAATTCGAGCCACGTACAGGGCTTAGTTGCTGTTGCGATTGATCAAGCGGTTCGTGCAGCCCGCCGTTTGCATGTTGCCGCAATTCGGGAGCTGACCGGTGGTATCGAACTTCCAGGCATGAGCGAATTGCTCGAGGATTTATAGCAGTTGCTGTTATGAATGAGATCTCCAAATCCGTCACCGAATTGATTCAGCAACTGGGGCGATTGCCGGGAGTGGGAAGGAAGTCAGCAGAACGTTTGGCATATCATTTACTGCGGGTCCACGAGAGCGAAGCTAACGCATTGGCTGAGGCCATCTTGGCGGTGCGAAAGAATGTGCGCTACTGTTCGAGTTGTTTCAATTTGTCGGAGGGAGTTTTGTGTGGTATCTGCTCGGACCCAAGTCGCGATACGAGTCGCTTGTGCGTGGTTGAGCAGCCTCGTGATTTGATGGCCTTGGAGCAGGCTGGCGTTTATCGGGGGCTGTATCATGTTTTGCTCGGACGAATTTCGCCGCTGGATGGGATTGGCCCCGATCAGCTGACGATCGAAAAGCTGGTGGATCGAGTACGAAATGGAAATTTTTCGGAAGTGATTATGGCCACCAACCCCAACGTCGAAGGGGATGGCACGTCACTGCATATTTCGAACCAATTGGCCGAGTACCCTGTAGAAATCACGCGTTTGGCTCGCGGCGTCACCAGTGGTAGTATCTTGGAATACACCAATCGCGAAGTGCTCGCCGATGCATTGACGGGGCGACAGAAGTTATAGTTTAATTATGGTTTTCGGTGCGACACGCGCAAAAAAATGCCCGCTCCCTGGGAGCGGGCATTTCATTGATTTAAGCGACTTCGCAGTCTATATCACGCATCTAATACGAAACGCGATCCACTACTTGCCTGCTTTTTCGTCTTCTAGTTTCTTCAGGTAGGCTTTCAGTTCTTCTTTCATTTCGTCGCCAGCGACTTCGACCGCTTTCTTTTGGGTTTCGATCGCTTGGTCTAGATCACCGGTCAATTGATAGAGGTGAGCTAGGGTGTCGAGAATAGCTCCTTTGCTTTCTGCCTCAGCTTTTTCGGCGGCGGTGGCGGTGGCAGCAAGTGCCGTTTTGAGCAATTCGGGATTGTCGATTCGCCCCGCTTCTGTCATTTCAACAAAGGCCCAACATATTTGATTGGTCATCATAGGATCTTCGGCGATTCCATCCAAAACGGTTTTGGCAAAACCGGCCACTTCATCCTTCTTCTCTTCCTGTTGCAGCATGACTTGCAGTTTGAGCATTTGGAACTGCATCTTGGCTTGAGCATCCTCTTTCTTTTCGATCATTTCATCGAGCATCGTCATCGCATCATCCATTTTGCCTCGATTGAGCAAGGTAAATAGTTTCTGCATTTGCACCTGTTGTTCTTGTTGAGCTTTGAACTCAGCCAAGTAGGCGGCGCGATCCCACTTATCTTCTACGACCGATTTGAGGGGTTCATCCATTTCCATGGGGTGGCCGATCCACTCAATTTGTCCGGACTTGCCGACGATGAAAGCGGTTGGAATACCATTTTGTTGGGCGGCCTTCATGTAGTCGGTTTCGCAGGAGCGATCTGGATCGGTCGTCAAGCAGTAGGCTGAAGTGAGTTCGCGATAGGTTTTGGGACTATCTGCCACGTCGCCTGCCCCTTCGATTTCGCGTTTCAGAAAGGTCTCGACTGTCTCTAGGTCTTCGTCGCTGATCGAGATCAGTTGCACACCTTTATCGGCGTATTGTTTCTGGGTTTCCGCAAGGTGAGGCATGCTGGCGATGCAGGGACCGCACCAGGTGGCCCAAAATTCAACCACATAAACTTTGCCATCTTCAAACTGGGTTACTGGCTTAAATTTGCCGTTACCGTTTTGTACCCAGTGTTCGACATTTAGGGCGGGAGCTTTCGAGCCGATCGTCAGGAGTGCCTGCTCTTCGGCTTTGTTTTCTTCTTGTGCACTGGGCTGCTTCGTACGGGGTTCTGGCTCTTTTGCATCCTGTGCCAGCAGGAAGGCAGCACTGTTGAAACTCAGGGCGGAAACAACTAAGCCTGCGAACAATTTTCGGAGAGCAGGACGATTCAGGCCGCGAAACACATTCATACAAAAAACCTGTAGCTAGAGAAAACAAAACGGAGCGTTCGGCAACATTGCCCAATACCATAAGCCGCCAACCAGAAGTCCATGTTATATCGCAGAAAATGCCCGCCGGCTATGTTCAGAAAAATGGTGCAGAAAATCAGCGCAGAAAAACCGATGGACGCACTACGGTCGTCAAGCGGTGGTGGTTCGGAAAAAACGAGCCAGGAGGGTGGGTTTCTTTAGACAAGCGGTTCTTGCTGGCAATGGCCCAAGAATCAGAACGGAGTTTGACAACTTGGCGAAGGCTTAGATAAACCGGGGCTTGTCGGAGGCAAAAAAGCCGATTCTTTGGGTGCAATTGTTGTGCCGTAATCGATCGGGGTGGCTGGATTTTTTCTGCTTGCAGCCGAAAAAATGG
>JBIKMB010000103.1:0-19259 GCA_044359485.1 Pirellulaceae bacterium
TGGCTTCTCGGATGAAGCATTATCTCACGCGCACGCTGGCTCAATTGAAACCGATTCCGGCTGACGTGTTGGTGCAGCAGCGTTATGAAAAGTTTCGGCAGATGGGTCGGTACTTGGAAGCGGAGTCTACTGCGAATTCTTGAGCGGTTTGAGTGCCGTGACTGGGTGCTGGCGAGATTCCTGGTACGTGGGCTGGACATGAGTGAAGCGGGCCGATTTTCGGCCCATTTCGACCGCTGACGAACGTCCGATAATGTTTCTTATGTTCGGTTTGATAGGCTTTTTTCCTTGGAAAATAGATAAGTCGGCACAATCGTTAGGGCTGGATCGGTAGGCCGAAATGAGGCTTCGGAGAGTCGCTTAAGAGAGTCGCTTTTGTGTCGCCCTAGAAGCGGCTTCGCGACTGCAGTGTCGCGCCAGTCAATGGGCGCTCGCTAGGAGCTAAATTTCGAGCCCGAATTTGCAAGACCCATTTGCGCAGCGGAGATTGCGCAGCCAGTTTGTGTAGGCGAGCCGCGCTGTCAAAGCCAAGCGGCAGGGGTAATCGTCAGAGGTAGGCGGCAGAGGTAGGCGGCAAAGGGAAAGCGAATGGCTCGCCTAGCGATTGAAGTTCGCTTCGCCTTGCTGAGCCTGCGTCCAGGGTGGAGTTAAATTCCACGGCTGACTGGCCGGCGGCGCGCCGCTGGAGTCCCCTCCCCTAGATCTCTCGCCACTGTTGAGATTTGGCAACGTCGAATTCCAGAACTCACCGTTCTCCTGCGTCTGAACGCCACCTTCACGCAACTGCTTATCGAGTTGCTCTAAATATGGCCCCACCACATCGTTGACTTCCTGCGGAAGCACTCCATCAGCTCGCTGCAAAACTTGAGCAATGAAATAGCCCGATTTGGATTGGCAAATCGCAGCTTGCTGCTGGCTGCCCAGAAGCGTCATGCCAAACATGGTGATCAGCAAGCATAGGATGGATCCCTTAAGCATGCCAAAGATTGCGCCGAGATGACGGTCGAATTCCTTGAGTTTAACCTTGTCAATCATTCCGCTGAATAAGCGAAATCCGATCCAAATGGCAAACGAGGTGCCCACGTACAGCAGCAGCATCGCCAGAATCGAATTCCAGGGAGGCTCGGCGTCAATGTAGGTCGCAACTTGATCCCGATATCGGTACGCCACGATGTAACTGATCACCAGCGAGGCAATCGAGGCAATCTGCCAAGCAAAGCCTTTGACGGCGCCGAAAATCGCAGCGCCGATCAAGATGGCCAGCATGATCAAGTCGTAAGTCTGCACAGCAGATTCTCCATACAAGCTAGATTCTCCATACAGGCCAGATTCTCCATGCGGGCTAGATTCTCCATGCGGGCCATGTCTTCCGTGTAGCCGAGGTTCCCCGTGCAGGCTGGATTCGCCATGCAGGTTATCTAGCGATAAAACTTGCCGGATCGTCACAGTTTCCGCCGCTGAGGGTAGGGGGCTGAAATTCTCGAAACCCCTCCCGCAACATACCTCTAAGGTGTTTGTTGTTTCGAGGTGCCACTTGCATTGTTAGGAGCGGGTAAACTGGAACGATTAGGGTCACATTGTAGTTTATGTCGGATAGTTTCGGTTGGCGAAGATCATCTTTTTCAGCCTCAAATAAAATATTCTTGCTTCTATGTTTTTATGCTAGCAACTAGGCGATGAAAAATAATAGAGGAGGGTGCCGGGTAATGGGTTTTAAATGCTAGCAATTAATATAAGACTTGGAGGGTGCAGGGGGGCGTCGGAGGGCTTTATGCCCGCATAGATGCCTTCAGGCCGAGTCGCCAGTTGCCGGCAAAAATCGGCTGATACTCCCCTGCCCTTGCCCTTAATATGTCGATTGAGGCCCCGCTTCGTCGCTGTAAGGCTTATATTAATAATCAAGATTTGCTAGCAAAACTGTCACGCGGCGAGTCCAGGATTAGAGTGACGGGACCAGAATTGGTTAGGGTGACTTGCATGTCGGCCTGGAAGCGGCCGGTGGCCACGGGAATATTCTTGTGGCGGACCAGATCGCAAAACCGTTCGTAAAGCGACATCGCTTGGGGAGGGGGGGCTGCCTCGGAAAAGCTGGGTCGTTTTCCTTTGCGACAATCCCCCAGGAGCGTGAATTGGCTGACGATCAGCATGGCCCCCCCGGTTTCCAGGAGGGATAGGTTCATTTTCCCTTGATCATCTTCAAAGACCCTCAACCCGGAAATCTTTTCGGCTAGGTAATTCGCATCCTTTTCGGCATCGCCATTTTGGACTCCCAGTAAGACCAGCAGTCCGGCGCCGATACGGCCGATTTCCTCTCCTTCTACGGTGACTTGGCACTGGGAAACACGTTGAACTACCGCACGCATGCTGGGAACTCCATCGTTTGGGCGTCGTCGTCGCTGGATAATCTTCTACAATACAATCCATCGGAGTCTACCGCGTCTTTCGTATACGCGTTTTTATCCAACGAGTCTTCATCATAACAGCGAGCACCACGGGATGGCTGAGGCAAAGCCCATATTGGCAATCACGATGGGTGACCCCACGGGAATTGGACCTGAAACGATCGTCAGCGCACTGAACGATGAGCGGGTGTATCAGGTGTGTGAACCGTTTGTGGTCGGGCGACCGCGGGTGATGGAGCGGGCAGTGGAGTTGCTGAAGTTTCCGATGGAGGTACGCTGCATCGAGAGGCCAGGTGAAGCCATTGGAGCCTCGCGCAAGGTGCTCTGCTGTTTACCGACGGGATCCGAGGATGCCGACGAGCTCGTTCCGGCGCACATCGATGCTCGGGGTGGCCAAGCGGCTTACGATTGTTTAGTTCGGGCGACCGGTTTGGTGCAGGCGGGGGAAGCAGCGGGAATCGTGACCGCTCCGCTGCACAAGGTCGCATTGCATGAAGCGGGGCATCGCTGGCCGGGGCATACGGAATTACTGGCCGAACTATGTGGCGTCGATCAGTTTGCGATGATGCTCTATTTGCCGCCGGGGGGAAAAAATCGCGGCGGTCCCGCGGGGCTGGGGGTGATTCATGTGACGTTGCACATGGCTCTCAGAGAGGTTTTCGAGCATCTGACGATCGAAGCGGTGTGCGAGAAGATCGAATTGGCTCATCAGAGTTTTGCTCGAATTCGAGCGGCGTTGCGTTTGCAGCGCGAGCCGAAGATTGGTGTGGCAGCACTCAATCCACATGGTGGTGAAGGGGGGTTGTTTGGAGATGAAGAAGAACGCATCATCGCGCCGGCGGTTCGGTGGGCTCAGCGCCAGGGCTGGCATGTCGAGGGCCCCTACCCTACTGACACCTTGATGTACCGCGCAGCCAATGGCGAATTTGATGCGGTCGTTGCCATGTATCACGATCAAGGACATATCGCTTTGAAATTGTTGGACATGTTCGAAGCGGTGAATATTACGTTGGGGTTGCCCATTGTGAGAACCAGTGTTGCGCACGGTACGGCATTCGATTTGGCATGGACTGGCCGGGCCAAGCCGGGCGGCATGGTGCAAGCGATCTTGACGGCTGCGCGCTTGGTTCGACGCTATTAGGGTCCAGCGATTGAAGTCAATCCAGTGAGCCCAACCAGTGATGTGGTTCTTTTTTTCGGGAGCAACCATCCATGCCCTTTGAATTCATCTGTCCACATTGCTTTGACAAAAAATGGGTCGATGATGCCTACGCTGGTCAGCGAGGACCGTGCGCGAATTGTGGCCGAATGATTTCGCTGCCCACCCAAATCGGATCTGGCGGAAAGGGGCCCCTACCCTCGCCGCCGGATCCAAGCAACCTGAGGCCGAGTCGTTCCAGCGCATGGTTCCTCCGCAAGCAAGTTTGGATGTCGCTCGCGTTAGGCCTAGTGTTATTTGGAATTTTGGCGGCGAGCATGATGGTGTTACAACCTGGTTTCAAGTCGATGCAAGAGCAACGCAATTTGGTCGGCTGCCGTAACAACATTCAAAAAATTGCAGTTGCTTTGCAGGCGTATTGCGACAAGCATGGCACGTATCCACCCCCCGTTATCACCGATGCTGCCGGTAAGCCGCTGTATAGCTGGCGTGTTCTATTGCTGCCGTTTCTTGGCTATCCCGATCTCGCGAAAGACTTCAAATACGACGAGGCCTGGGACTCCAGTCCGAATATAGCGTTGGTCCGTCGAATGCCCAGCGTGTTTGCTTCGCCCGCAAGTCCAGATGCGCAAGGTATGGGCGAGACAACCTATGTTTTGCTCACCGGCAACAATACTTTGTTCCCACCCACTGGGCCGCTTTCAAGTAAGGCTGTGAGCGATCCACCCAGCGAAACATTGTTGGTAGTGGAGGTTCGCAATGGCGGCTTGAGCTGGACGCAGCCGGGCGATATCGATGTGGCCAAACTGAAGTATCAAGTCAATGCGACGGGCAATGATGCGGTGGGAGGCAATCACAAAGGTGGAGCTGTGGTGGCGACGGCTGACGGCAAGTCAGCGGTGCTCCCCGAGAGGCTCGCGGGCTCGACCTTTCGAGCCCTGGTGACACCTGCTGGTGGCGAGATCCTCAATGATGGCGAATGGATTCACTAGTATTTACGCGGCCGCACGCTGGCTTGCACCCGGCTCGGTAAGCCTTGAATTCGCATGAAGCCTTCGGCGTCATCTTGATTGTAACTTCCTCCTCCTTCCATGGTCGCGATATCCGCTTTGTAGAGACTCTGCGGAGAAGTGCGCTTGGAGATATTGATGTTGCCTTTGTAGAGCTTGAGAGTGACTTCACCGGTGACGACTTGATGGCTTTCGCGAATGAAGGCCATCAGTGCGTCCATCTTGGCATGGTACCAGTAACCGTAGTAAACCATTTCTGCGATTTCTGGGCTGATTCGATCGCGGAGATGTGTTAGATCGCGATCGAGCGTTAGTTGTTCGAGCTGAGCGGCAGCGTAGTAGAGAATAGTCATGCCTGGAGCCTCATACACTCCCCTGCTCTTCATACCGACGAAGCGATTTTCGACCACATCGATACGTCCGACACCGTTGCGGCCGCCAATCGCATTCAACGTTTGAACGATGTCGAGCGCTCCCAGCGTTTTGCCGTTGACGGCGACTGGGACACCTTTATCAAACGCGATCACCACTTCCTCTTGTTTATCGGGAGCTTGCTGAGGGCTGACCGTCATTCCAAAATCGACCAGTTCTACTCCGCAGACATCCAGTTCCTCCAGCGCGCCAGCTTCATAACTGATGTGCAAGCAGTTTTCGTCTGACGAATAAGGTTTGCGAGCTGTAGCTTTGACGGGAATATTGTTCTGTTCGCAGTATTCGATCATCGCCGTGCGACCCGGAAAGCGATCGCGAAACTCTTTGATGCGCCACGGTGCGATCACCTTAATTCCCGGCTCTAAGGCTTCGGCGGCAAGTTGGAAGCGGCACTGATCATTCCCTTTGCCCGTCGCTCCATGCGCATAGGCGCGTGCACCAACTTCACGAGCGACTTGCAAGCAGACTTTAGATATCAGTGGGCGAGCGATCGAGGTGCCGAGCAAGTACATCCCCTCGTACTTGGCTTGCCAGGAAAGAACGGGAAACGCAAAATCGCGACAAAGTTCTTCGCGAGCGTCTACAATTCTGGAGGAGGCTGCCCCGATCTTCTTGGCTTTATCTAAAATGGCTTGGCGGTCTTCGCACGGTTGGCCAAGATCGACATATACTGCGTGTACTTCATAACCTTTCTCCATCAACCAGCCCAAAATGACCGAAGTATCCAATCCACCGGAGTAGGCCAATACACAGGAAGTCATAAACTTAGCACCCGATATAAAACTGACAAAAATAAAAACAGACGAAAATCTGCCCCAAAACCCACGGACCCAAATTGTGGGACAGAAAGTGAGAATTGACAACCACTGATCGGCCAGCACTGATCGGCCAGCACTGATCGGCCAGCACTGATCGGCCAGCACTGATCGGCCAGCACTGATCGGCCAGCACTGATCGGCCAGCACTGATCGGTAAAAATGGATTGGCAAATACCAGTTAGCCAATACCGGTGCACCAATCTTCAAGCCCAGCACGAATCAACCCAAAACCACGGATAAGCAAAGAGATGAAACCTGATTCTTCGCTTGATTTCTCGCAACAAGTCACCGCCTGGACGGCCGAAGCTGCCGCCGGGACCATCTCGTGGGTCGAATTCGCAGAGCGTGTTTTGGCCGCTCAGCTATCTAGCCAAGGGGGGGTGATGCCCGATCGAGATCGGCAGCGTCGTTGCCGATTTCCCGAGGTTATTTTTGGGCAGAGCAAGACGGCCGAGCAGATCGAGCAGGCGGCAGGCCGGCTCTTGCTGGATACCGATGAAATCTTGGTGACGCGGGTTGGGGGGGAGATAGCCAGTGAAGTTGCCTCAGGTTTTGAGCATCACTACTATCATCCGCGGGCTCGAACGCTCCGTTTGGCCAAACGACCGATCCAAAATGAGCGGATTTTCTCATTTTTGCCCGAAAGCAGCGTTTCTACGGAGCTGAAAAGGAGCCCGTGGGAGCCCGTTGTGGGGATTTTGGCAGCGGGGACGACCGATATCGCCATCGCGGAGGAAGCAGGCCAAACGTTGGCTTGGATGGGATTCCAAAGTTTCCAGGTGATCGACTGTGGTGTGGCGGGGCCTTTTCGATTGCTGGCCAAACTAGATTGGATCCGCCGAGCGGATGTTATCGTGGTTGTCGCCGGCATGGAAGGTGCATTGGCGAGCGTCGCCGGCGGCCTGGTTTCGGTGCCCGTCATCGCCGTACCGACCAGCATCGGCTACGGCGCCAATTTGCAAGGGCTTACCACCATGCTCTCAATGCTCACCAGTTGCGCAGCGGGTGTCACCACCGTGAATATCGACGGGGGCTTTAAGGGTGGTTACGTCGCCGGCTTGATGTGCCAGCGCATGAAAGAACGCGTCCACGAACATATCAAAATGGGCACGGAAGAACGCAACCAAGAGTGTACCGACGCGCCGTGCCAGGAGCGAGGAAACTGAATTGTGAATGAGAATCGCGAACGGCTTACCGAAGTGGTGACCGAACTTCCACGCTTGCCAGTTCGGCAAGCGGCCAGTCATAAAGGAACGTATGGCCACGCGCTGCTCATCGGGGGAAGTCGCGGGATGAGCGGCGCGATTTCCTTGGCCACTCAAGGTGCGCTCCGCAGTGGAATCGGCCTAGCAACTGCCGCAGTGCCCGATCGTTGCTTGGAAACTGTGGCTCAATTCTCTCCCGTTTACATGGTCATTCCGCTACCCGATGAACAAGGTCGAATTGGCGAGGGTAGCTGGGAGGTGATCGAACCGTGGCTGGGTCGAGCCGATGTGCTGGCAATCGGGCCGGGCATGGGACAAACGGAATACCTGCGTCGCTTGATAGTGCAGTTCTGGAGCGAGGCGACGCTCCCGCTGGTGCTCGATGCCGATGGGCTCAACAACCTTGCAGCTACAGCGGGCTGGACACAACTCCCCTCCCCTGCCCCGCGCGTCTTGACACCTCATCCAGGCGAAATGCAACGCTTAAGCGGAGTCGCCATGCAGGACCGAGAGAAGCAGAAACAAGCGGCGATCGAGTTAGCTCGGCAAGCGAAAGTGACCATTGTGCTCAAAGGACATCGGACCTGGGTAACCGATGGATGGAAACATTTCGAGAACACCACCGGTAATCCGGCCATGGCAAGCGGCGGCAGTGGTGATGTGTTGACCGGCGTCATCACCGCGTTGATCGGTCAAGGTTTGGATCCTTTTTCGGCTGCCGTATTGGGGGTCTATTTGCATGGGGCCGCAGGGGACATCGCTCAGGCGGAATTGGGGGGCGAATCGATCCTGGCAACCGACCTGATCGCGGCCTTGCCTCAAGCTTTTCGGCAATATCGAGCCTAGGGGACGGCAGGCTCGTTGAATTGCGGTCCCCACAATTGGCATATCGGCTTATAATGCTTGGTACGAAGTCTGTTCCGCCATTCCAGAGATTGCGGATCGAGCAGTCGTCGAGCGAGCGATAGGTCCTGACCGGTGATAACAAGTTTAGGCCGATAGCCTTCCACACAGGTGCCGATTCAGACAGGATAGCGATTCAGACAGGATAGCGATTCAGACAGGATAGCGATTCAGACAGGATAGCGATTCAGACAGGATAGCGATTTAACACGGGCAGCGAGCTAAGACAGGGCTGAACATTGAGTGCCAACGAAAACGAGAAGCGGTTGCTGCGAGATTTGCAGAGCTTACCCTCGTCTTGCACGCGCGGAGCGGTGGCGATCGGCAACTTCGATGGCGTCCATTGTGGACATCAGCACTTAATCGAACGCTTGATTGCAGCGGCTCGACAGGTTGGTGGACCCGCGGTCGTACTGACCTTTGATCCATCGCCATTATCATTGTTGCGACCTGAAATCACGCCTCCCAAGCTCACCACGCTCGATCGTCGGACGGAATTGTTAAGACGCTTGGGGGTCGATTGGGTAATCGCTTATCCGACCGAACTCTCGACGCTGCAATTGAGTCCAGAAGATTTTTTTACCAAGATGGTGGTCGATTGTTTGCAGGCCAAGGCGATCGTCGAAGGAGCGAATTTTTTCTTTGGTAAAGATCGGCGAGGGAACGTAGAAACGTTGCGGAGCTTGGTCGCGGTTCATCAGATGATGTTGGATGTCGTCGAGATGAGACAGACCGAATCGCAAATTGTATCGAGTAGTCGGATTCGGGAGATGTTGCAGCGTGGCGATGTGGCTGAGGCAAACCGCTGTTTGACGGCTCCCTATTCGATCCAGGGGCGTGTGGTTGTGGGCGCTCAGCGTGGCAGAGACCTCGGTTTTCCCACTGCCAATCTAGCGGAGATTGAGACCTTGATTCCGGGGAGTGGGGTTTATGCGGCGGTTGCAGAAACCGACGGTAAGCTTTACCCGACCGCGGTCCATATCGGCCCGAATCCGACCTATGGAGAAAATCAGCTAAAAGTCGAGGCTCATCTGATCGGTTTTCGTGGCGACTTGTATCGATCGATGCTGAGAGTGGAATTTCGCCAGCGAATTCGCGAAGTACGCCGCTTCGAGAACGTGGAAGAGCTGCGCGAGCAATTGCAACGAGATATTGCTCGAGCGGCCGAAATTTCACGGCTGTGATCGATCGTTCGGTGCTGGTGATTCGGAGGCAATGAGAGTACCATGGATACGTATCTGTGACGGTTTGGCCTCCATGCATGAGTGTGTTGAGCTCCGAATTGGATTGTGTTTGGCATTTCGTTTTTTGTATTTAGTATTTATTCGTGGAATGTGATGGTTACCCATGAGCGTCGACTGGGATCGTTTGGCGGAGAGAATCGCCGGATTTCAGAACTTTGTTTTGACCAGTCATATTCGGCCCGACTGTGATGCTTTGGGAAGCGAATTGGGAATGGCGGGAATTCTGCGTCAATTGGGAAAGACGGTGGCCATTGTCAATGGACATCCCACCCCTCCCGGCCTTGCCTTTCTCGATCCTCATGAGTCGATTCAGATTTTGGGCGAACATGTGCGCGGTGATGAGTTGAAGCCCGACTGCATTATTGTGCTGGACACCAGCGCTTGGGCCCAGCTCGGGCCGATGGGCGATGTTCTGCGACGCTGTAAAGGTGCCAAATTGGTAATCGATCATCATGTTGGTGAAGATGATCTGGGGGCGGAATTTTTCAAAGATACAAGTTCGGAAGCCACTGGGTCGCTGGTGACTCGCTTTGCCAAGCATCTCAAAGTCCCAATCACCAAACAGATGGCTAACGCATTGTATGCGGCGGTCGCAACCGATACGGGCTGGTTTCGATTTGCGTCCACGACTTCCGATACGTATCGGATCATTGCCGATTTAGTGGAAGCTGGAGCGAGTCCCTGCGCGATCTACGGCGATCTCTATGAACGCGATACTTTGGGACGCGTTCGTTTGCGGGGACGAATTCTCTCGAGAACGGAAGCGGAACTAGACGGCGCGTTGATGCACACCCATGTGCTTAAAGAAGATTTCGCTGAAACAGGCGCTTTGCCATCCGACACAGAAGATGCGATCAATCTCACTTTGGCGATCGCAGGCACAAAAGTGGCTTTGATTTTCATCGAACAGCTGAAAGGTGGATTCAAAATTAGTTTTCGCAGCCGCTGTCATGTGGACTGCAATCAGTTAGCGCGCAGCTTCGGCGGGGGTGGACACCGAGCCGCCGCCGGCGCATTCATCGAAGGTAATCTTGCCACCGTTCGTGAGCAGGTCCTGGCCGCTACGCGCAAAGCGTTATTGTCGTAACGCCTTGGGGCCAATCGTTCATCCTCGCAACCGAACTGTTTCTGCTGAGCCATTTTCCACGTTTCAATCACTACTTCTCTGCAGCCTTAATGGAAACCACAACATGAAATATTCTTTCGTGCACTGCGTGGGCTACCTTGTCGCTATCGCACTTTTTTCGCCTCTCCTGGCTGCTCAAGAGAAGATCAAGCATTCCTATCTTGTGCTCGGTGGCAAGACGGCAATCATCGATGAAAATGATCAAGTCGTTTGGGAACATGCAGGTGGCTCCCGCGATGGCTTTGTATTGCCCAACGGGAACGTGCTGTTGGCGTATAGCCAGCGTGTGGAAGAAGTTGACCGCAAGAGGAAGGTGCTCTGGAAGTATTCACTCGATCCCGTCAACCAAGAGATCGGTACCGCTCAGCGTCTGTACAACGGCAATACGCTGATCACTGAGTTGGGGGCTAAGCCCCGTTTGCTGGAGTTCGATAGTCAAGCCCAAGTCATTCGTAATGAGTTCCCGCTGCAACCCGAGACCGATAATGCTCACATGCAAACCCGTATGGCCCGCCAATTGCGCAGCGGCAATTTTCTGGTGCCTCATCTGCTCGCCTTCGCGGTGAAAGAGTACACGCCAGCGGGGGAAATTGTGCGAACCTTCAAAACCGATCTGGAATCGATCGGAGGTCGGCCAGCGGAGAATTGGCCTTTCACCGCGATTCGTCTAGACAATGGCAATACGCTGATTTCGTTGACTCATGGCAACAAAGTGATCGAGATCAACCAAGTGGGTGAGATCGTGTGGCAGGTGAATAATCAAGATGTGAATGGGCTCTTTAAAGATCCTTGCGGTTGTCAGCGATTGGCTAATGGCAATACGGTGGTCGGAAGTCATGCCGCCCATCAAGGGATCTCGATGGTTGAAGTGAATGTTGATAAGAAAATTGTCTGGACCAGCGAGCACCCGTATGCTGCGGGTGTACATCATTTTCAAATATTGACAACCAACGGCAAACCCGAACCTGGTATGCCGTTGAAATAAAGGCTGCCGGTATTCGGTGATACGAGCAAACGAAGCGTGCCACCGCGATCGCAAAACTCAAACTCGTACTGTGTGATCTAAGGGGGCAATTGGCCCTACTGATGAGAGCCGATCTGAGAAACCCGAAAACCGCAGCCAGTGCCAAGTGGCTAATGGCTTTTCCATAGGTTCTAGCGCAGTAGCGTTGGTTATTTAGCGCCGGCGCGGGCTTGTTGGATGGCAAAGTCAACGAGTTTTTGTTCTTTGAAAAAACCTTCCCAAAAGTTATGGCCCTGCCCTTTGACCACGATCAGGTTGACCAACGCCCCCTCCCCTACCCTCTCGTAGCGCCGCAACAACTCTTGCGAATTTTCTTTCAGTGGCACCACGACATCTTCGTCACCATGAATGATGGTGATGGGAATTTTAGCCTTCGCTAAAACCTCAACACGTTCGATCGGATTCCATTGGGCGTTGCGTTGGGTAAGTTCCTCTGCAGAGACCCCATAAGCGGGTGCTGCATTTTCGATCTTGGGGTAGGTACGAAAGTCATAGACTGGATAGATGCCGATGATACCAGCCACTCGATCGGGATGAGCAATGGCCCAACTGCTGACCCAGAGTCCACCGCGACTACGGCCGAATAAACAGGGCTTCTTAGCAAAGCCGCGTTTGGTGGTGAGTTCATCATAGAACGCATTGAGCGTTGGATGGCTCAAGGGGCTGCCATACGCTTCACCCACGTCAACGCCGGCAACGGCGATTCCAGCGGCGAGAAATTGTTCATGCATCCAACGCTCCGCTTGGTCGGGATAAGCTGGAAGTGTGGGGGCGTAGAAGATCCATGGCTGTGGATTGGATCGCTTGGATTCTTCGGGGAGATAAATAAAAGCGGGGCGATCCTGGATCGTGAATGATTCGCCAGGTAATTCTAAGCGTTCAGGTGCGGTGGTGGAAATGAATTTGTTCTGAGCGATGCACTCTGTAGCGAGACAAGCAACAACCAACATAGTTGCCATGTAGCGTGCCGTGCGGAGAATCAAATGAACAAACTGAAGTGAAGGATCCAATAACTCGATGCGCATAAAAAAATCCACAAAGAGGAGAGCCAAAACAGCAACGACCCCGATGACCGATCGGGGGCAAGTAAACTTTCCATATAGATTTAGGTCCACCCAGTTTTTTGGACTGCAGTATCCCAGTTTGGGCGGACACAGCAAGCGCACAATTCTCGCGGGCAACTGACTCAGGTACGAGTTGAAGTGCCTCTGCGTTAACCGGGATCAATTTGAGCTGTTGACTATCGAGTATCACGTTTTGATCCGCCGAACCCGGTCTATTATGGATGATTCATGTGGTGTTAGCCATCAGTCGATGGCAACCGAAGTAGTTTTCGTTCGAATCCGCGACAGCAGGATTTAGGCTTGCGTTGGGCTACCGCAGCCCAAATTATTTTTCCGCTTTATCGGCTGGTTTCTCGCCCACTTTTTCACCGAGCAGATACTCGAAAGCGCGATCGTACATCGCTTTGCCGTACGTCAATTCACCACCTTGATGACCGACCAAACCAACGATCACTGCCGCCAAGAGCATACCGAGTTTCCAGATATGTTTGGTGTTGCCTGAGCGATTGGATTTCCAACTCAGAAGCATCAGGACTACAGAGAAGATGGCTAGGATGATACCAGACCAGCGATGCCAGAAGATTTCTCCATCGGTCGAAGTCCAGTTGCCGTAGCCTCGTTCTGTAGCGAAGGACCAGCCCATGAAACAAGCCAACACTGCGAAGATGGCTCCGAAGAACAAACAGAATTTGGCGATCGGTTCTGCGCTGGTCCAGCCTGGCAAGTAAGAGCCAGCTGCTGCCAATGCTCCCACGAGCAACAGCGCGATGGGGAAATGAACCGTGGCGGGGTGGAAAAAGCCTTGGAAAGCCCAGAGTCGAGCGGCGAGGCTCGAGGGGATTACCTTATTGGCAGCGGGCACCGGTTTGGCTTCACCTGCTTCACCTGCGGCAACAACGGTGGCTCCTGCAGGCCAGACGGCTCCCTCATCGATCCAGAGTTTTAGCAGTGCGATATCGGCGGTTGGCAATGGACCACCATGGCTAGCCGGTGGCATCAACGAATCGGGATCTGATGTGATCAGGTAATCGTTCACGAGTGAGCTGTTGCTCGAGTCGCCCGCTTCGATGTAGCCCACGAGTATCTCTGGATCGTCCACCCGAAAATCATTTTTGGCTTGTTTCGGTCCGTGGCATTCGAGACAGCGTTTAGACAGCAGCGGAGCGACATCGCGCTGAAAATCAACCAAGCCCGAGCCGGACGCGGGAGCGGGTTGAGCCTCATCGCTCGCCTGGGCCGTTTTTTCTTCGGAAGCGGCCGCTTGGTTCTTTTGTTCCGTCGCCAGATCTCCTGTAACGGGAGGCGCGGCCGGTTGCGGCGCATCGGTCGGAGGTTGGGATGGCGTTTCCGCAGGAGGCTGCTCTGCGTTTGAATCGGCTGCGCTTGGACTTGCTGGGCTTGGACTTGCTGGGCTTGGACTTGCTGGGCTTGGACTTGCTGGGCTTGGACTTGCTGGGCTTGGACTTGCTGGGCTTGGATTGGCAGGTGTTGCCGGCGCAGGGTCCTGTGCGATAAGCGTTAGGCTGGAAGCCATCCATACCAGAACATACAACCCAATCCATTGGAAGCAACGGTTGGGTGGTGCCTGGTATTTGTGGTTAACGAATGATGTGGAGGTGGGAGAGGAAAGGCGGGATAGCGATCGATTCACTAGTTGCTCCTTCAAGGCGAGCGGAGGGATTGAGCGGCCAATTGCAAACGCGTTTGGTCGCGGCCGGAGTCCACCAGGAACTTGGCGGTAGTCGCGAAGGCTCCCGTCGATTGAGAGGCTTGCGTCAAAAACAATTCAGACTTTGTATGGTCACCATCAAGGCCCATTAGCACACCGAGCAACCAGAGTTCCGTATCGTTGCTTTCCTTCTGCAGGGCTTGATCGGCAAGAAGATTCAAGTGCTGCTCTAGAGCAACTCGGTTGGCAAAAAGCTCTGCGAGTTGCTGCTTGGGCAAACCCATCTTCCATTGATAAACCACGGGATTCGCGCCGTCTGTCGCTGGGTGATTGTTATCGATGATGGTTTCTTGCTCATTGACCCAACGAAAAGTTTGTGCAGCTTTTAGATAATCACCGCGAGCAAACTGGCTGCAAGCGAGGCGAATTGCGGCATCCTTTTTCAGTTCGATACTATCTCGGCCAACCTGTCGATAATAGATTTCTGCCGTGTGGTAATGGCCTTTAGCAAAGGCCATGTCGCCATCGACCATTCTGCTGGTTGCAGAGCGGACTGGCGAACGAGTCGCATAGCGGGCTGTTGTCGTTGGCACGGGTTTGGAAGCATCGCTTCGATATTGGCTTAAGCGATTGGTGGCACTTACGAGATCGCTGCGGTCGGTGGAGATCGGCGAGCGACTGATATTGCTGATGCTTGCACTACCGCCATAGGTTTTGGACATAATCGCGCGTGTTTGGGCCAAACGATCTTCGAGCGAGTTGCCGGCGATGGTGGAACGTGGCGCGTCGATGGAAAACATACTCCCCTCCCCTGCCCCGTCGCGATCGAAGTTGCCAATGTTTGCCCCGCGGGAGCTCTGTCGACCTAGCAATGCTTGATTGGCTAGCAATGCTTGATTGGCTCGAGCATCGAGTGCTAAGGCTTCTTGCAAGATCTCTTGGACGGTTCCTGGTGCATTTCTGTTTTGAAGTCCTGCTCCGTTTCGAACAAGGCCTTGAATAGGGTTGGGACCTAAGGAGCGACTGTTGGCTACACCGAAGAAGATTCCATTACCATACCAGACAGGGTAGGCGCCGTAGTAGTAAGTTGGAGGGCAGTAATAAGCTGGAAAGTACGGAAGACAAGTTGGAACGCAGTCGTAGTAGGATCGGTAGCTGTAGCCCCAATTTCGCGGGGCGCAGAAGCGGTTGGAACTGTATGACCAGCGGTAATCGCAAGCATCGCGACGAACATAGAAACCCGAGTTGCAGCGAAAGGTTGCCGGATGTGAAATCACCGGTCTCGGATAGCATTGCCCTACGGAGCTGATCGGAGTATGCCACAATCCGACATGACGAGAATGATGAGGCCAGCCAGCAGAAGCTTGACTGGGAAGCGCCAGAGTGAGTAGTCCAAGACCGACGGCTGCAAAGCACCGCGAGAGGTTGAAGGAAGCAACGTGGCTGGAAACAATTTTGCTGAAGGCAACCTTGAGCGATAGACGCACCATCTTAAAGACTCCTGCTTAAAGCGTGCTAGTGTCCAAGCGGTAAACGATCGATCTGAAGCGACACATGTTATTATACGCAATTAGTGGGTGGGGAAGTCTACACTAAGATTCGATACGGCGGCTGATTTCTGCCACGACATCGTCGATTTTGAGTCGGACTTGTTCGAGCGAATCGCGATCGCGGATGGTGACCGTTTTGTCGGTGACGCTTTGTCCATCGACGGTAATACAGTACGGCGTACCCACTTCATCCTGTCGGCGATACCGGCGACCTACAGCCCCCTTCTCATCATAAAAGACGGGGAATTTTTGCTTTAAGGCGCCATAAAGCTCCATTGCGACTTCTGGCATTCCGTCCTTTTTGACCAAGGGGAAAACGGCAGCCTTAAAGGGGGCAAAACGTGGATGGAGCTGCAAAACCGTACGGGTTTGCATGTTACCGTTTTCGTCGGGTGCTTGGTCTTCTTTGTACGCTTCGCAGAGGAACGCCAGGGTAGCTCGGTCGGCACCGGCGGAGGGTTCAATCACATGGGGAATGAACCGTTCGTTGGACACTTCGTTGCGATAGGACATATCGCGTCCGCTACCGCGATGTTTGGGTTTGCCGTCTGGGCCAGTTTCGACCACGAGTTGGCCCTCCGCATTTTTGACCAGCTTGCCTTCCATGTGGCTGCGCAAGTCAAAGTCGGCCCGATGGGCGATCCCTTCGAGTTCTCCGTAATCGCCGGCGGGCAAAAATGGAAACGCATATTCGATATCGGCGGTGCCGCACGAGTAATGGGCGATTTCTTCTGCCGCGTGTTCACGCAAACGGATTCGTTCTGCGGCTAAACCATGTTTGAGATACCAATCGAAGCGACGATTGCGCCAAAACTCATACCAAGCTCGTGAGGTGTCTGGATGGCAGAAAAATTCGAGTTCCATCTGCTCAAATTCGCGCGAGCGGAAAGTGAAGTTTCGCGGTGTGATCTCGTTGCGGAAACTTTTGCCGACTTGGCAAATACCAAAAGGTATACCGACTCGCGAACTGTCCAGAACGTTTTTGAAATTCACGAAGATGCCTTGGGCCGTTTCAGGGCGAAGAAAGGCGGCATCATCATCGCTGCCCAGCGCGCCGACGATGGTCTTGAACATGAGGTTGAATTCGCGTGGCGTGGTCAGTGTGCCAAGTTCTTTGGCGTCGGGTGCCAGAACTTCTTCGAACTCTTTAAGCTCGGCCAGAGAGGTCGCGGCACCGTGCCATACCAACGAGTCAGCATCTTTGCCACGGAGGTTGAAGAACTTCAGCGCACGTTGCTGGAGCGTGGCTTCTTCCTGTTCCGCTTCGACTAACGCGGTGACAAAAATTTTCTTCCCTTTGGCTTCGACCCAGCGGCCGCGGACCTGATCGTAGCGATAGCGTTTTTTGGATTCGCGGCAATCAACCATGTAGTCGTGAAACAGATCGTAATGGCCGGAGCATTTCCAGACCTGTGGATGCATAATGATAGTGCAATCCAGGCCAACCATTTCATAGGTCGACGGTGCGTTTTTAGGGGCGAGCAATTCGTTATGGCGGGTTACCATGTCCTGCCACCATGCTTCTTTAACGTTACGTTTCAATTCAACGCCCAGCGGGCCGTAATCCCAAAAGCCGTTCAGGCCACCATAAATTTCGCTGGACTGAAACAGAAAGCCGCGGCGCTTGCAGAGCGAAACGATTTTATCCATTGAACTCATGGTTATCTTCCGAATAACAAGATCTATCGAGTAGGGTTTTTGTTGGGGTTGATGGTATTAAAATGACTAAGAGCAATGAAAGGGGTTAAGCGACTTTTTTTGCGACCACAACACGGGCGTGGTGGGACAAGTCCTTAATCGTCTTTTCGTAATTCCAAGGTGTAGCGTTGAAGATGTTTTGCACCTTCGGCGCAATCATTGGGCTCATCTCAACCAGCATGTATCCACCGACCGGCATATGAGCGGGGGCTTGTTGAGCGAGCTTTTCGATATCTTCGGTTCCCTCCGGTCCAGAAACCAACGCCATAGCGGGTTCGAATTCACGGACCGTTTTGGCCAGTTTGGCATACTCGGCTTGCGTGATGTAGGGAGGGTTGCTGACAACGATATCCCACTGGGGAATAGGAGACTGTGTGGCAAACGCGCTGAACCAATCGCTTTGCGCAAACTGAATACGTTCGCTGAGGCCATGGGCTTCGGCGTTTTGCTTGGCGAGAGCGAGAGCCGCTTCAGAACGGTCCACAGCAGTGATCTGGGCGTTGGGTAGATGCTTAGCCAAACTGATGGCAATGCAACCGCTGCCGGTCCCAAGATCGATGATGCGAATCGGTTGTGGAGTCCCCTCGCCTCCCCTGCTCTGTTCCAAGTGCTTGGCGATATCGATTGCGGCCACGACTAAGTGTTCGGTTTCAGGGCGTGGGATCAAACAATCGCGAGTGACTTTGAAGTTGAGCGAGAAAAACTCTTTGTTACCAACGAGATAGGCGACGGGTTCACCTTGAGCGCGTTTCTTCACGAGTTCACGAAAGCGAACTTTGATTTCTTCGGGTGGCTCTTCTTCGAAGGCGGTATAAAGTTCGATGCGTTGGCAGCCGCGTGCAAATGCCAGTAGGACCTCTGCGTCCAAGCGTGGGCTTTCCGATTCATGCTTGCGCAAAAAATCGGTGGTCCATTTCAGCAACTTGCCTACCGTCCAGGTCTCGGGCTGCGTCACTCCGTTTCCCCCATGTCGCCGCGCAATTGATCGCGTTCATATTCGAACAAAGCATCTGTGACTGGGCTCAAGTTGCCGTTGACGATCGAGTCGAGTTTATAGAGCGTTAGGTTGATGCGGTGGTCGGTGAGTCGGTTCTGTGGAAAGTTGTAAGTACGAATGCGTTCGCTGCGGTCCCCAGAGCCGATCAGAGTCTTGCGTTGATCGGCGCGTTTCTTGTTTTCGATTTCGCGTTTGGCGTCATAAATGCGGCTCTTTAAAACGCGGAGGGCTTTGGCCAAGTTTTTGTGTTGGCTCTTTTCGTCTTGGCACTGTACGACGATGCCGGTCTCGTAGTGCGTGAGTCGAATCGCGGATTCGGTTTTGTTAACGTGCTGTCCACCAGGGCCCGAAGCGCAAAACTTATCGATACGATATTCGTCTGGCTTCAAATTGATTTCCACATCTTCGGGTTCAGCCATCACGGCGACAGTCGCAGCCGAAGTGTGGATACGGCCTTGAGCCTCGGTTTCCGGCACACGCTGAACGCGATGGCCACCACTTTCGAATTGCAATTCGCGGAAGACACCTTCCCCTTCGAAGGCCATGATGATTTCTTTGAAGCCACCCATATCGGAATGGCTCACTTCCATGATTTCAACTTTCCACCCCTTCGATTCGGCGTGCCGCTTGTACATGTTGAAGAGGTCGCCAGCAAACAACGCAGCTTCTTCGCCTCCGGTGCCAGCGCGGATTTCCATTACGCAACGTGTTCGGTTGGCGTCTTCACCGCCGATGGTAAAGTCGAGCAGTTCATTCCAGAGGAGTTCTCGCTGTTTGCGCGTAGTCTCGAGTTCCTCTAGCGCCATGTCCCGCTCTTCCGGATCGGGACTTTCAGACATCGCCTTTAGGTCTTTGATGTCATCGGACATCTTTTTGTAGGTACGATATTTGTGCGCAAGCTTGCTCAGTCCGCCATGCTCGCGGGCGCAGTTGGCCATCTTGGTGGAGTCAGCAAGAA
>JBIKMB010000104.1:0-19105 GCA_044359485.1 Pirellulaceae bacterium
CGAGCCGCGTCGGTTCAAGTCGCGAACTGTTCCGCGAACCTTGAACGTATTGCCCGCTACGATTTCGTCAATCGGCGTGCCGCTCATATTGGTCACAACGTAGGTGAACTCGACTTCATCGTCCGTTCCCGAGTTACCGACTTGTAAGGTAACGCGAGCATTGCTGGTGAAACCTCTCTGGTCAGCGATGGTGTACGTGAACTGTTCCGTACCATTAAATCCGAAGTTCGGCGTGTATCGAATGATATCGTCTGCAAAGTTGGCTGGAGTGCCTTTGTCATCAATGCGGACCAAGCCATTTGCAGGCTGAGTTACCGATGTCAATCGAATGGAACCGGTAGAACCTCGATTATCGTTGAGCATCACATCGGGCAGAGCGTAGTCGGAGCTATTGACGGGAACCGACAAATTAAACGAATCGTCAACCGCTACTGGGAATTCAACGCTGTTACCAACGATTTCCAGCGAGACTCGACCGTAGGCAATATCCTGGATCGAAATCGGCGAGAATGGAGTATCGTACATCAGCACATCGGTGATCGGTGGATTATCGGCAGGATCGGTGATGAACTCGGCCAAGCCAGGTGAGTTCGCGGTGAAACGAATACGTGCGAACTCTCGAGGATCTTCGAAGCTGATCACGCCACCTGCTAGGGCACCAAAGTCATTGATGATTCCAGGTATCAAACCGTTTCCAACTTTGCCTTGTGTATAAGGAGCCTGGAAGGCAACGTTGAAATCGATCGTTCCGTTAGGATTGGGATTTGCCGCTGGATTGAGTTGCACTAAACCAGAGGAGTAAAGGATGTCAAGATAAGCAGCGAAGACACCGGGTGCAGTAATCGCTGGATTTGGACTAGCCGAACTGGTTCGCAAATCATCGACCAAGAAGCGGAGTTCGAACTGCTGACCTTGAACGATCTGAGAAATCGGATTACCGCTCAGGTCCGTCACCACTAAACTCAAGCCGGCGATTGTTCCTTCACCCATGTGAGTTGTCACAGTAGCTGTAGAAACCTTGCCTCCCGCATCGGTCACGGTGTAAGTGAATTGCTCTTTACCAGCAAAATTACGAGCCGGTGTGTAGCGAAGGGCCTGGGCACCAGGAGCAATCGTGATAGTTCCACCTCGGCTGCCTGTGCTCACGCTTACAATCGACAATGCTCCGTTGGCACCTTCGATGTCGTTAGCCAGAACGCTCAGCGGAACGCTGATGGCGTTGACAGGGACGCGAATCGAATCATCCAAGGCCACAGGATCGGTGAAGATCTGATTCACATTCACCACCACCGTTGCCGAATCGCGGTCACCGTTGGAGTTTCGAACTTCGTAGGTGAACGAATCCACTCCCAAGAAACCTTGCGGAGGCGAGTAGGTCACCGATTGGCCATTAGGACCGATCTGAACCACACCCCCTGCCGTGCTCGAACCCACTCGCACGACCGTCAATGTTTCGCCCGTGATACGGAAATCGTTGGCCAAAACATTCAGCGAGTTGCCGATAGAATTTCGAGCGACGGTGAAGTTGTCATCAACGGCGATGTCCAAACGATCGCTGACGCGGAACAAATAATCTTCGACTTCACCTGCACGCGCGGGACCATTGGCAGCTAAGTCGAGCTGATCTGAATATCGGAAGCGAGCGAACGATTCGCCCAAGATGGCACCTGCTGGAGCTGCGAAATTGATGTTCGTTGTACCGGAGCCCAGCATTCGGTTACTGATAATTTTCTCACCAGCGTCTGCGAAATCGCCATCGCCGTTGAAGTCAATCCAGCCTTGCAAATAACTTGTTACGCTGGTCGAGTTGGTGGTAGTAACTTGAACGATATTATCGGTTCGTCCAGCCACAATCGGACGGAGCAATACCACACCATCTTCGTCATCGATGATATTGTTGTTTCCGTCCAGCAATCCGCTGTTATCATCACCATTGGCGGAAACTGAGGGTTGACCATCGGCTTCTGCATCCCAATTCGCACCCAAACGCAAGCCATCTACATAGCCATGCGATGCTCCATTGGAAGTCGAGGTAGTTGCGTAATTTGCAGGTAAATCTCCGAAGTCGCGTGCAATTTGCACACCGAAATCTTGGCCCACAATAGGATTGACGCCGTCATAACCTAACGTGTGCTCACCCGCGAAACCTGGATAAGTCTGAATGTAACCTGGCTCGAGAATTTGACGAATCGTATAAGTTCCAGCGCCTGGGAACTGCAAGTTGTAAGAACCATCCGTGCGACTGATCGCGGACGGTTCATTCAAGTCGATGCGATCATCGCCGTCCAGGTCAAGATAAACCCAAACGCCCGCTTGTGGAGGCTCACCAGCGTCGCGGATGCCATTGCCGTTTGTATCATTCCATACAAAACCCGTTGCCGAAGTATTCGGCTGGAAGCTGCCGAATGTTAATCCAGAAACGGTCGCATTGTTGGTTACGACAGCGGTCAAGAAGCCTGAAGCTGGCAACGTTTGCGACCAACCCGAAGGCTGCACCACGCGAACATAATGTGTACCGGCTGGAGCATTAACGCTGAACGCTCCTGTGCTGGAAGTTACTCCGCGAGGTTCACCTGAATCAAGAACGCCGTTTCGGTTGAAATCGACATAGACGGTGAAACCGGCAAGACCCTCTTCACCACTATCTCGTCGACCGTTGCGGTTGCGATCGTTGAACTGAGTACCGGTGACAGAACCACCGATGCGTCCGGTCGAAAGACCAAAGGCCATATGGGCGGCGGAGTTTTGTCTACCTGTATAGCCTTCTAGCGGACTGTAACGATCGGTGCCAAAATCGATATCGACATCATCCGCGTTGCCAAACAGTCCGTCGGCTCCCGCTCCCGAATCACCCGTAGCGGAAAGTGCGAACTGGTCCATGATCTGATAAGTGCCCGAGAACGTATCTGTATGCCACGTTCCAAAATAGTGACCGATTTCGTGAGATACCGTTAATCCAACGACTTTACCTACAGCTTGGATTCTAGTGGCAGCCCCGGAGAGTGGAACAGAATTAACACTGAACGTATTGGTCGGATCCGGATCTGCAAACGTGTCAAGAAGAACAACGGTGGTTTCCGAGGTATCGAAGTTACCAATGTCAACACTTTGTGCGATTCCCAACAGACCCGGTCCAAACCCTAATTCCACACCCGTCCCGCCGACAATCACGCGGCTAACGTTCGGAAGGCCCCATGGATCTGCATGATCACGACTGTTTCGAATCTCGATATCAAATTGACCGCCAATTCCTGAGACACTGTAAAGACCATTCCCCCCTGTCACTGGTAACGTGCCGATCAAGTCTTCGGTCACCGCCGCAATGATCGAATCAATTACGGCGCTCTCGTTCGATTCATCCAAGCCCCAACCAGGCAAGAAATCAACCAAAGGAGACAGACGGGCTGTGCCAGGAGCGTCGAATACGCTGCGGTCCAGAATTTCTCCGTCGAAGTCAAAGAATAAAATCTGCTTTGTTCCAACGGGGTTGTTTTCGAGAACCGGACGATAGGCACTCAACTTTAACGAGTAAGCTCCAATGCCTCCGCCAACACGGAGTGTGTATGTGCCCGTTGTCGGAATCACGTGAGCCATGGTCACGTCCAGATTCGACTGCGCGCCTCCGCTATTCGCATTCGGACGGGACAAAGGTGAAGCTAATGGGTAAGCCGAACTGTTGAAGGTGTTGGTGCTCCCCATGATCTCGGAACCGGTTGACGTTCCAAGAGAAACATCCCATACCCCACTAATCCCAGCCGATCCGATGCCATCCAAAGCAACGTCAATAATGTCGCCAGCCTGCAAATCAAATTTAAAATAATCAACGTCTGAGACGGCGCCGATTGCCGGAAGAGGTAACGTTCCCGACACGGTAACGACAGCACTCTTCCCTGGTGCCGTTCCCAATGGTAGAGCCATGGCGGTGCGAACAACATTGTTTGGCTCTTGTTCGACGGTACTGAAAAAGCCACCTGAGCCTTCGCCAAACTGCCCACGAGGGAAGTTATTGCCATACTGAAGTTGCGAAAGTCGAGCATACTCAGCACGAGCTTCCGAATTGGTGAACTTGCCCGTGAAAAGACCAACCGGCGGATAAAATTTACCGTTGATCGGTTCGACGGCCATTAATCTCCGGTCTTCAAGTTGTTCAAAAAACTGATGGCGCAAAACAGATTTCTTACGACTGTTGGAGGAGCGGACGAGATCAATGCGCTTCTTAGAAGATCCAGGCTTACGCGACTTCACGTTATTTTCCTCAGCCAGTGACTAGCCCGAAAGGACGATAAGGCCCTGCGGATTTACAAGATTCCGCAGAAATCAACCTATAGATTTACAGATTCAGAGACAAGCAGGTGCAATGATGCTGGCAAACAACTGTTGGCAATTGTCAGACAAATCGTTTAGCGCCGAAAGCTCGACAGGTCCCTCTATCGATCCCTAAAATCCACATTTGGCAAGATGGGATATTTGGGTTGCATAGATGGCCCGTGATCTCGATTCTAATTGCGACCCCCACACTGTCAACAAAACACTCTCTTTCTGATGCCCTACCAACTGTCCAAGTTCCCAGATTTCCTCCGAAAAAATTGATAGAATAGGAATTGTCTGAATACTTCTTTGGAGGGGTCGGTTCGGTAATTCGAGCTAAATAGGCCCCGTTTCCGTTCAAAAGACGAAAAAACCCCGGAAGAAGATGAACTTCCACCGGGGTTTCTCGATTTCTGTTTTTTTCCAAATTTCTTCAGCTTGCGGTCGCAGTCCAGTCAAGCTCGACCCGCGAATCGCATTACCACAGGTACTCCAGACCGAGCGTGTAACCTTCATAAGTTACGTTCTGGTTGTTGTCGATGAAGGCAGTTCGAGCCACAGGTCCGTTAAAGTCAGGTGGAGGAACGGTGTTGAAGTTCACCGGAGCCAAGGCGACATTGTCGACCTGCATGATGTGATATCCGGCAGTGAATGACCAATTGTAGTTGATTCGATACACGGTCTTGAAAGCAATTTCGCCCATGTAAGCGGTTGTCGCATCGCTGGCAAATTCTGTGTAATCAGGGATCGAGTTCGCCATGACCGTCGTGTTCGCTTCCGCAACGTTACCGAAGATACCCGTCTTGAACTCAGTTCCAAAATGCAATCCAGGAATAACGTTCATCCACAAATCACCACCAACTTGGAAGCCGGTAAGAGCGTTTCGAGTTTCCGTCGTTTGGTTGAGGAATCGGAGCGTTTGATTATTCGAATTGTTCAACTGGCCAACGGTTGAGTAATCCATCGCTTCATCTAAGTCAAAATAGCGAAGCCCCATCAACCAAGAACCTTGGAACCAGCAATACGGTCCAACCCAACGACGACGATAATTCACTTCGCCATTATGAATTGCGGACCGATAGGTTGCACTTTGAGCAAGCGAGCGATCTGAGTCGTCAAAACCGTTAAAAGGCGATTGCCCAAAATTGCTAAATACCGAGTAAATATTGGGGCTGTTCGAGGTAACCCGAGCAGTAGTGTCCCATTCGTTTAAGCCAAAATAACCTACTTCGACCGATCCTCCTGGGCCAACCTGTACGGCAACCAGTAGATTCAAACCCCATTCGGTGTCGTCCAATTGCAAATCGTTGGTTCGCAAGATAATCGGGCCGCCAATCCCCTGACTTGCAAGGTTGATGTTAGAACCACCCTGCTTGGAACGCTGCAAAGCCATTGTGCCCGCACTGATATCGAACCAGCGTTGGGCACACACTCCACCTTCGCCGTAGGGCATAATCAGACCGGCCAAACCTGGAATGATCCCCTGATGGAAACCGCAATCGCCATTTCGGCAAGCCAAAGCTCCACCAAAAGGCCCGCAGGCCAACATCTTTCTAATGGGTCCGCAGTGCCCACAATCACCCCCCATACCTCCGCAGGATGGGCAACCACCACCGTTCAGTCCACCGCCAAGCATGCCACCTAATATGCCGCCACCGCAACTACCATCGCCGCAGTACGGGTTACCATATGGGGTGTCGCAGTCACCTTCCAGTCCCATCGGAGGTGGACCTTGGAAGACCATGTCCTGTCCGTCCATGCCAACTGGACCCATTGGGCCATACGGCATTGGCCCATTGGGCATTGGCCCATTGGGCATTGGACCATAGGGCATGGGGCCTGCAGGTCCCATCGGACCCATTGGCCCGTAAGGCATCGGCTCGATCGGACCGTATGGTGCGGAGGCATATCCGACCTGTTGCATCATCGACGGATCTTGATAGGCGACAGGTGCGGCCCAAGAACTTGATTCACTACTCACAGACTTCGTATGTGTCGCCGGCTTGCCGGGAACACTGGGGCCGCCGCCGTACAGATAGCTTGCGCCACCTGCCAACGCAACACCCATCGCAAAAGATCTGGTCCAACCCCAACTTCGCATTTTCATTGATGGATCTCCAGCGGCATCCCTTTCGCATCACCGCTTAGATCACCCCCCTAGGGCGCTCGGAGCTGATGCAGGCTGCTCTAATGGCCTTCGCCCTGCAGATACGGAATGATCCGCACGGGCGTTACAGACGGACTTATCGGCAGGACCGCTTCAAAAAGTTTGACCGAATCGGCCAAAGAATCGTCAAATCCATCTTGCTACGAGTTTTTTGTTCTCCTTTTCCTCGAGGGAATCGCTCGCTGCGACACGCACTACGACCGAGTTGTTGGCGTTCAGCCACTATAAATTCCCATAGAAACCCACAAAACGGGTGGAAGGGCTAGTGAAGGGGCTAAACGACCCGGCTCACTCAGAAAACGCTAAATCCATTTTCGCCGATAGAAGACCCACAGCAATCCAAATCCCAACAGCGCCATTCCGCTCAAGATAATCGGATAACCATAGGTCCAACCCAACTCGGGCATGTTCCACGGCGATGCGGTATCGAAATTCATGCCATACACCCCCGCGATAAAACTCAAGGGGATGAAAATGGTCGAGATGATCGTCAAAACCTTCATCACCTCATTCATCTTATTGCTGACCGAACTCATATAAAAATCGCGGAGGTCCGCCGTGAGCTCGCGATAAGTGTCCACCAGATCCATCAATTGAATCACGTGGTCATAGCAATCTCGGAAAAAGACACGCGTTTCAGCATGGATCAGAGGATGATCGTCGCGAATCAATTCATTGAGCATCTCGCGATGCGGGCGGATGCTGCGGCGAATCGAAAGCAACTGACTGCGGATCTCATGGACCAACTGAATATGAAGTGGGTCAGGATCGCGCAAAATCTCATCATCGGCCTGATCAATCTGTTCCGAAATTCGATCGACCACGGGGAAATAGCTGTCGATAATTGCGTCCAGCAGCAAATAGCACAGAAAATCGACTCCGCAGTGTCGCACTCGCCCTCGTCCCTGCCTCATCCTCTGACGAATCGGATCCCAGCAATCCCCTTCCCGCTCCTGGAACGTCACCAGCAATCCGTTCATCACAAACATGCTGATTTGCTCGGAAATCAGGAAGTTTTCGCTGTCGAGCATGCGGGCCACCAAGAAAAGATAATCCTCGTAGGGATCGACCTTAGCGCGTTGATGGACATTGACCACATCTTCCATCGCCAGCGGATGGATTTTCAATTGTTGTGTCACCTGTTCAAGTAATTCACGACTGCCGAGCCCTGTAATATCGACCCAGACAACTGGGAATTGCTGCCGTAACTCCGGAAGTCGCTGCAGGGCAAAGTTCTCTTCTTCCCAAAATTCGTTCGGCCCATAAGCGATTGCGCGAATGGTCGAACAGGTCGCTGCTGGGTCGACATGAATGGTACCTGGGGGCGTGCCTGGCGCGGTACGTCGGCGAATGTGCCGAATATGTCTGCGAATCTGCTTGCTTTTGGAACGTCCCATGTGGGCTAGCTACTTTTGGCAAATGAATCGTTTAGTCGATGCTCGCGGCTACTTCTTTTTCTCTCCAGAGAACATTTGCAGCGGCAAACGGAAAAAGCTGGTCGCGCTCGGTGCTTCACCTTCAGGCGCAGCCGCCTCAGGTTGTGGCAACTGCTCCAATTCAATCATACCCAAAACGGCTAAACTATTGGGCAATTGTGATAAATGCACTCTTCCACCTCGACACCAATCGATCCAAGGGGCTCGATAGCCTACAGCCAGCGCGGCCGTTTCTGGATTGAGACCTTCGGTGGGCCAAGCGGTACTCACCCATTGACCGACCTCTGCATCCCCTGTCCATTTCAATTCACCACCAACGGGACATTGCAAACTCGCTCCGAGCATCTCTTCGGTAGCCAATCGAACCGCCGCAGGCTCCAAATGAAACTGCTGTTGGGCAAAATTTAAATACTCAGCATTTCCCAGGGAACCCGCCAAACCGCGGCGATACCAAAAGCGATTCAGCCACGGTTCCATCTGGCTCCCAGCGATATCGTTTACCGAAAGACGAATCTGCGCGTAATCATCGACTTGTTCGGGCCTTACAATGCTGGCCGCATTTTCGATAATCGAGCGATCGAAAGAGAGCAAACTGAATCCATCGCCCTGCCATCGCCATACACCCAAAAACATGCGTGATAAACCAGAAATATCGCGAGGTTTACGAGCTTGAGGAAACAAAAGGTCCAACAATCCCGGTGCAGGCCAAGCTCCCACATAGGCAGGCATCGATTGCAACGCCAGAAAGGTTTGCAGCAATCCTTTGGTCTCAGATGGATCCGGCGGCATCATATCTTTGATACCAACGAAAAATTGGTGATTGGGCGTTCCCGATCCAGGCACACCGCGCAAGAACAGTTGAATATTGGCAATGTCATCCTGAGGCAGCACGATGGAATCCGGGCTCGGCGGGCCCAAAACTTGTGCCAGCCAGCCATACTTGTCACTCTGAAACGGTGCTACATACGCTTCGAGAATCAGTTGCTCACGATTGGGAATATCTTTGCGAGCGAACCGTCTAACCCCAAAGAGTATCGGGTCAAGTTGCTGCCAGTTCGTTTGAAAATACTCTTGCGTTTTTTCGTATTGCTCTTTTTCGATACGGCTGATCTTGGCCAGTTCGATATCGGCGATCGGAAGCATGGCACCGCGAAATCCTCGTAACGAATCTCGCCACTCCCCATTCTCCAAAACGACCATCGCTCCATCGGATCGCTCCATGAAATCAGCCGGCAACAGTCCTGCCGTAATAAATTCTTCCACTGTTTTGGCTTCCATACCTTCACTCTTCGCGATCCAATCCGCCATCTCTACCATATCGAGCGCAGCCTGCGCTTGTGTTCGACGCCGCAGTTCAATTTGATATTGAGGACTCAGCAACCCGCGCAAAAACTCAGGCGAAAGATACGCAAAAATAGAGTATTGATTTTGAGCCGGCAGTAATTCACGCGCCGCCAGAAAAGAACTGGTGGCCGATAAAGGTGTTGCTCCATCGGCAACATCCAGAAATCGTTCGACCATCGCTCTGGAAGAGGTAATCAAAACCTGGGATCCTTCTGCCACCATAAAGGAACGCAAACGCATGTCGGGTGTGTGCAAAAACGAAACTTCTCGTCCGCGAATCTTTAATTGCTCAATCTTCGCCCCGACCGAAGCCAGACGCTTTTGTTCGGCATTGCGCTCCGATTGAAAGGAACCGAGCAACAATAAGCGATTCTTTGCTCGAAATAGTACGCCCATGCTTGGACCTTCTTGCAAATACAAATCGCGACCAACGATCGCCATATCTTCGATCACACTTTCGCCAAACAATTTAGCCACTTCGGTTGTCTTGGTATTCAGCAAACGTTCGATCTTGCCTGTCGAATCAAAAGCCACACCGCGCAACGTCACCATTTGCGCGATATCGCCGCCATGGCGATCTCCCATCGACTGAAACCACAGATAGTTCGCGAAACTTCCAAAACGCACATAAAACCATTCCGGCGGTACATGGTTCGCCAACGGTTCGATTGTGTCGGCTGCCACGGGCTTTTCAGTGTCGCTTGCTTTTATTTCTTCAATCAGCGAAAAAGCAGGTACATCGTGCTGGGCAACCCAGGCACCAGCCTCACCTTTGGTCCCTTTCTCCAACATTTCCTGAACCATCTTCACCCGTTCCTCCTGCAAGCCGCCGATCAGCTTTAACGCATCTAGCAAACGTGAGTCCAAATCGGCAAGAAAACGATTCGTAGGAGCCGCTCGGCGAGCTGCATCCAATTTCTGCGTCAATGATCCATTCAAGCGCAGACGTCTCTGCAACATGTCGCATAGAAACAGAGATGCATTGGGTTGTAAGGTGCCATGGGTGAGCGACTTTTGATGGTAATTGAGATAATCGTCCCACCAAGCCGCCTCGGTTTCGCGAAAGTAATTCATAGGAATTTGCGATTTTTCGGCAACCTTAATTTCGACATTCTCTTGAATCGTTCCCACGACTTGAACCTTCAGCGGTTCGAGTCCTCGAAACAAAAATCGAATCGTCACGACTCTCGGATCGGGGCGAAACTCGCGTATATCCTTCAGCGATTCGCGCAATCGTTGGATCAAGCGGCCCTGGCCCAAACGTCGGTTCGATGGTGGCGTTGCCTGCAATTCCAACTCAACAGGTTGCGATGTAGCCACCGGATAAAAAATTCGGTCCTCCGCCTCAAAGATTGAAATTCTTAACTTATCACTCGCGACAGGAGCGGGGAGAGGTAGACGCAACGTGCCAATACCAAACGGCTCACCCGGCAACGCTTCGAACTCGATCGGTGGCGCAACTGCTCGAACCTCTTGTCCATATACGATTCGATTTGCAGTACAGCCTTGCCAAAAGGTCCACAAAGCGAGCGAACCGATCACGATGCTCATGATCTTGCGACAAGAGAGATTGCCATTCGTTTCGTGAAGAATCATTTTATTTCACTCCATTGGCTCGTGAGGCGAGCATGCTTTGTAGACGCTGTCAACAGTCCGTGCCAATTCAGGCTCACTAACCTCGAGGATGCTGTTTGCAATACTCATAAACGGCCATCACCGTCGCAGTGACCACATTGTAACTGTACGGACGACCATAAACAGGGATTTCTAGGACTCGATCCAATTCGTCTAACACGTCGGTTGTTAATCCATCGCGCTCATTACCGATCACCAACACGCACCGCCGAGGGAACTCGAATTGATATAAACATTCGGAGTGTGTTGTCTGTTCCAATCCTATGATTTGATATCCATCTTGTTTGAATTTTTGCAGCACCGGTGGCAACGAACGTCGCTGCTCGACTCGCACGACTTCAATGGCGTCACGTGCGATTTCTTTGTCGACCTTGCCGGGGCCGATTTGAATAATTTGTTGTATCCCTGAGCAACCTGCTAGTCTCACAATACGACTGAGGTTAACGTTACTTCTCATCGGAGCGAGCGCTAAAATCAATTCGCGCGGTCGCTCTAATTCTGAAGGGGGGCGATGCCTTACATGTTCAAATTTTGCCATTGCTTGCGTTGTCGACCAAATTCGTTCATTATGCACAGTCTAGAGCCGAGATGCGGTGGATACGCTCCAAGGCTCTCCGCATCTAAATTTCTCACCTTATTTGTACCATGAGATCGCCTTATGTCCCACCTCTCCAAAATCAATTTCCGCTTTGCTAATTTGGCTGTTTTGGCGAAATTAACTTTTTTCTTCGCTTTGACGACTCTCGTTTCCGCCAAAAACAACTTCGCACAGCCCCCCGCACCAGCGGACTTGCCTCTTATCAAGGTGGGCATCATCGGATTGGACACTTCGCATTCGATCGCGTTCACCGAAGCTTTGAATGCGAAAAATCCAGATCCGAATCTGACTCAATGTCGCGTTGTTGCCGCTTATCCAAACGGGAGCGCCGATATCAAATCAAGCGTCGAACGAATTCCGGCCTACACCGAAAAAATCAAGTCGCTCGGCGTGGAAGTGGTCGACTCGATCGATGAACTACTCAAGCGTTGCGATGCGGTCTTGCTGGAAACCAACGATGGGCGGCCTCATTTGGAACAATTGATTCCCTGCCTTAAAGCGGGCAAAAGAACGTTCGTCGATAAACCGGTAGCCGGTTCGCTGAGCGATGCCATCAAAATGTTCGCCTTATCCAAGGAACTGAAAGTTCCCTTCTTCACATCGTCAGCTCTCCGTTTCTCGAAAACCAATCAGTCTGCCCGCGCCGGTGAGTTCGGTAAAATCAAGTCCGCCTGGGCCACCAGTCCCGCAAGTGTAGAAGCAACTCATCCGCTTCTGTATTGGTACGGAATTCACGGCGTCGAATCGCTGTTCACGCTGATGGGACCCGGCTGCGAGAAAGTAACTTGCGAAAAAGTGGATGGGAAAATTGTGGCTCGCGGCGTTTGGAGCGATGGACGCGTGGGTGAGTTCCGAGAAGGATCGGGTTATGTTGGCAAGGTCGTTACAGACAAAGGTGAGTTTGATGTAGGTAACTTCGACGGCTATAAACCCCTAGTGGTCGAAATTGTCCGCTTCTTCCGAAACGGAGAAGTACCGGTAAGTCCAGAAGAATCCCTCGAGATCTACGCATTCATGTCGGCGGCTGAAGAGAGTTTGAAAAACAACGGCCGAGAGGTCAGCCTTAAAACGTTGTTAATGCCCCAATAAGTTTTGCTTCACGGTTCCTGATAAAGCGTTGACCGCAAAGTCTAGCTGCTGCATTATCTCGAACCAGAGAAAACATGCTATCAACAGCAACTTCCAATAGGCCGGCAAATCACTGCCGGCCTATCTCTTCGATCCGCTGGTTGCTAATCGAGGCAGTCTGCGAATCATGTTATCCGCTGCCGCTGACAAGCGAAATGCAATGCAGTCCAGAGAACCGCCAGCATTCATCCACTCGATCCATGCTTGGCGATTGCCGGATCGGCTAGAAGGTAAAGGGAACTTTACCAACGTTGGTCCCCTGAGCAGCGATCTCCTCGGCTGTCCCAACTCGAATCGCATCAAAGCGGAAACTTGGATTTTCACGAATCGCATAGTCCGCATCCCAAGTCGAGTTGAAGAGCACGGCATGATGTCCGAACTGGTCGCGAACGATTTTCGCGGAATACGGCAGCTTCAGTTCCAAAATTTGTTTCTCGTCACAATTCACCCAACGAGCCAGTTTGAGCGGCATCCATTCAATGTCGGTTTGCGTGTTGTATTCGCTTTCCAATCGAAATCGCACCACATCGAATTGCAGTTCACCCACCGCTGCCAGTATCGGTTCACGGCGAGTCGACCGCAAATCGATAAACATCTGAATCGCCCCTTCTTCAATTAGCTGCTCCAATCCGCGACCAAATTGCTTGCGGCGCATCGTATCTTTGCAACGCAAAACAGCGAAAAATTCGGGCGAAAATTGTGGCAAAGGTTCAAAGTTCACCGGCTTGCCGACACACACGGTATCACCCAAGCGAAACTCACCGGGGTTTACCAAACCGATTATATCGCCCGGATAAGCTTCATCCATCGTCTCGCGCTCTTGTCCAAAAACTTTGTGCGCTCTACGCAACTTTAACTTTTCGCCACTGCGCGGATGAGTAATTTCCATCTCGCGTTCAAACTTACCAGAACAGATGCGTACGAAGGCCACGCGATCGCGATGGCGTGGATCGAGATTCGCTTGGATCTTGAAAACAAAGCCCGTAAATTGCGATCGGCCAGGTTGAATCAAGCCTTGATCGCTCTTCCGTGGGCCAGGTGGTGGGCAAAGCTTCAAAAAACCGTTCAGAAAATGTTCGATACCCCAGTTGGCCAGTGCGCTGCCGAAATAGACTGGCGATAGATCACCGCTTCGATATCTGTTTAGATCGAAGCTGGTTCCCGCGGTGGTTACCAAATCAATTTCGTCGCGAGCCTGAGACAAAATGCGTGCCGAAGCTTCCGCTTCGGTCAGTTGATCGAAGGGGATCGTGCGAAATGGAACGCGGCGGTCTCCCACACGCCCTTCAAAAAGATGCGCATCTCGACTCGCAAGATCGACCAAACCTTTAAAATCCAAGCCCGATCCTAGCGGCCAGTACATTGCGACGGGTTCTATACCCAACTTGGCTTCAATTTCCGAAAGCAGTTCCAGCGGTTCGCGACCCGGTCGATCCACTTTGTTGACGAAAGTGAGCACTGGAATTTTTCGCAGGGCACATACCTTAAATAATTTCTCGGTCTGCGTCTCCACACCTTTGGCCGCGTCGATCACCATCACTGCCGCATCGGCTGCCATCAACGTTCGATAGGTATCTTCACTAAAGTCATGGTGACCTGGTGTATCCAGTAAGTTTACTTGGACACCTTCATACTCGAACGTCAAAACCGTGGAGCTAACCGAGATACCACGCTGCTTTTCCAGTTCCATCCAGTCGCTCGTCGCCGCCCTTTGCGTCTTGCGGCCGCGAACCGCGCCTGCGACTTCCAAGCATCCACCGTACAGCAATAACTTCTCGGTGAGCGTTGTTTTTCCGGCGTCCGGGTGCGAAATAATCGCGAAGGTCCGACGTCGTGCGACCTCGCGCTGTACCTGAGGATCAAGCGGATAAGTATTCGCAGTTGGCTCAGACCCTGTTGCATCAAGGGGAAGGGGAGCGTGATCCATTGAGGATGATTCGGACATGAGTGTGCTATTTTCAGGTGCCAATTCGTAACGACTTCTTCGTACACGCCTTCAAGATAACGCTCCGTCCCCTTTGTCGCTAGGCGAGTCTCGGATCAGCAACTCCCGTAAAAACGCCATTTTGCCCAAAGGTCACGGAGATTCTTGCGTCTCTCCGCTGTCAGAGTTGGGGCGACGGGGCGTGCCGCTCGATCGATCCCTGCCTCGCTCCGCTCGATCGATCCCTGCCTCGCTCTGCTCGCTCGATCCCTGCCTCGCTCTGCTCGCTCGCTCCCTGCCTCGCTCCGCTCGATCGCTCCCTGCCTCGCTCCGCTCGATCGCTCCCTGTCTCGCTCCGCTCGATCGCTCCCTGTCTCGCTCCGCTCGATCGCTCCACGCGAACGCCTCATGAGGCCCGCACAGGCAAATAACCCTGTCTACGCATATGTGCGCGTATTCACAGATTCCTATCGTTTGGGGCAGTGCACGACTGTTTGCCCCATGGCGACCCATTCTTTCGATTCTTGACCAGGGCTCACCACACTCGATACGATAGATACGGCAAGTACAATAGCATTGGCAATTTTTTTGGTTACAGCGACCTACCAGCCTTATTCCTGCCTTTCCCACCCAACTCCTGCCGAATTGTGCGACCTCCCGAATCCCGTGAGCCACTAGCCCACGATCCCAGATCCCAAAAGCCCAATCACATTGAAGCCCAATTCCAAAGCGAAACGATTTCCTCCAATGGTTTTATCGGACCGAAGATGGTGCTCCAACGTTCCTGCCTCGAAATTGTTCCTAGACGCTAATCAAGTTAAACTTTATACCTAAGCGTGCGCCCGTTTGAGTCGACCGCATTGGCCTTGGTTTTATAAGGCATACTACACATGCTCCAATTTTTAAGTCTTCAGCACCATGAGTCTCACGCATGGTTCGGAATCACTCGAAGCGTTCTCGGTGGAATCGCATTGAGCTGCTCTCTGCTGCACTCGATCGTCAGCGCGGAGGAAGCGGAAGACATTGTGCGGAACTTCCGCCAAACGGCTGCTCCAATTTTGCAAAAGTATTGCAGCGATTGTCATGGCGATAACTTAGCGGAAGCTGAAATTAATTTTCAATCGATATCCGCAGATTCCGTTTCAAAATTGGCGGCCCATTCCAACACATGGCAGCGGGCGCTGGAGGTGATCGACACCGCGCAAATGCCTCCTCAAGATTCACCTCAATGCACGCCGGCGGAAAGAGCTGCACTTGTGTCTTGGATTCAATCTTTTCTAAGTTATGAAGCCAAGAAGACAGCAGGCGATCCGGGCCCAGTCGTTCTTCGCCGACTCAGCAACGCTCAGTACACCTACACTCTACGCGATCTCACCGGCGTCGCTTCTCTTGATCCCGCGCGAGAATTTCCAGTGGATGGGGCTGCGGGTGAAGGATTCACCAACACGGGCAACGCTTTGGTCATGTCACCAGCGCTGGTGACCAAATATCTTGATGCGGCCAAAGAAGTTGCACGCCACGCGGTCCTGCTCCCGGATACTATCGAGTTCTCTCCTAATACCACCTCCGCGGATTGGACCAACGAGAAGCTCGACGCGATTCGACAATTCTATAATCGCTACTCATCGAATGAAACCAATGGCGGCTCGGTCAATTTGCAAGGAATCGTCTTCGATACTAATAAGGGAGGGCGATTGCCGCTGAAGCTTTACTTAAAAACCTTGCTTGCAAATGCTAAGTCATTTGAGTCGGCCGATGATAAAGTCATTGAAGTCGCCAAAGAACAGCAATTGAGTGCCAAATACTTATTCGCTCTCCGCAACGCTCTCCGCAGCACCGATCCGAATGTTTTTCTCGAGCCACTCCGCTCTGGCTGGCAGCGCGCGGTAGCCGAGCAACAAGTGACTGATTCCGAGATAGAGCAGTTGGTGGCCTATGTGGGGCAGTGGCAAGCAGCCTTGTTTCGTTTCACGACAGTGGGCCACATTGGGAAGGTTGGAGGACCCAAACGTTGGCTCGAAGCAACCGATCCACTGGCTGTGAAAACGACCGTTCGCTTCCCGCTTCCGCCCGCCGATGCTAAAGGCGAAGTTAATTTTTCTTTGCTAGCGTCCACTGCGGGTGATCAGGGGGAGAAAGATTTTGCACGCTGGGAAAATCTCCGTTTTGTGGCCGCTGGAAAACGCGAGCTTCCTTTGAGTCAATTGGAACTGCTGGGTCAAGCGTTGAATCAACGTCGCAAAAACGCGTTGGATCAAGTAAACCTGTACCTCGATGCGATTGCCGAAGCGCAAGCGAAACATGCGTCTGATGCTTCGGCACCGCTTGATGCATCGCAAATCGCTGCGTTAGCTGGGCTCGATGCGGAATTGCTAACGGCTTGGTTCAATTACCTCGGTGTTTCCATGGCGAGTCCGGTAAAGATCGAAAATCATCTGACCGGCAAAATGGAAAATGAATCGGGCTACAGCTTCATATCGGGTTGGGGCGTTAAAGAAACGCCTCTCGTCTTGGCCAATGCATCCGATTCCCATGTCCGAATTCCTGGAAATGCTTGGCCCAAGAAAGTTGTCGTGCATCCTTCCCCCACACAGGAAATTGCGATCGGTTGGCTCGCTCCATCGACACTGAAGGCAATAATCACTGGCGAGGTAACACACGCACATCCGGAGTGCGGTAATGGGGTAAATTGGCGTCTCGAATTGCGTCGACAACAACGCAGACAGACTTTGGCAGAAGGTATTTCGCAAGGAAACAAAGCAGCCAAGGTTGAAATACCTCCCGGCATCGATATCAAAGCGGGCGATGCTTTGGTCGTATCGGTTGGTCCGCGCGATAAAAATCACTCATGCGATTTAACGCAAGTCGATCTCACCATCGCCGATGCTAATGACCCGACTCGCACTTGGGATCTCGGCGGTGATGTCTCGCCCAATATCTTGGCTGGCAATCCACACGCCGATCGATTCGGAAACGCAAATGTTTGGCACTTCTTTACCGAACCGCTCAGCAATGCGAAAGCCGTTGGACCTACCATTCCAGCAGGTTCGCTCTTATCTCAATGGCTCGATACCACAGAACTCGAAGCGAAGAAACAGCTTGCCCAACGCATCGCAGAACTCGTGCAAAATCCGGCACCTGCGGACGCGAGTACACCCGATGCACAACTGCGGCAACAACTCACCGCATTGCAAGGGGCCTTGCTAGGTGGTCCCTATGCGGCCGATTCCACTTGGCTGAATTCGTTCCTGGCCAATCCGCAGTCGGTTGCTGAGGCCTCTAAAGAGCCAAGCCAAGTTGCGATCGCATCCCATACCTCGCTCGATCAACCGGTTCGTTTTGCGATAGCCGCTGATGGTAAGATAAGCAACGATCTTATCGTAAAGGCACCCGAATCCATAGTTGTCTCACTTCCCTCTGAACTGGTCGCGGGTTACGAATTCGTCGCCGATGTGCGACTGGACGAGCAAAGCGCAGGCATGGGAAGCGTGCAAGCGTATGCAGCGCCGGGACTAGTTCCTCCACCCGTCGCCCTGCAAGCTGGAGTCGCCAAGAATGGTCCTGCCGGTGGCACCTGGACCGATGGACTCAAGCCGGCCACTGTGTCAAACCCTATTCTGGTCAATGACAGCGGCGATGCACGCGCGGCGATCATGGAAGATCTCAGCGCGTTCCGAGATATTTTTCCACCCGCTCTCTGCTATGTGAAAATTGTTCCGGTCGACGAAGTGGTTACCCTGACGCTCTTCTATCGCGAAGATGATCATCTTAAACGTTTGATGTTGGACGAAAGCGAAGTTGCCGAACTTGATCGACTGTGGGACCAACTACACTTCGTTAGCCGCGATGCGGTTAAATTGGTTGATGCGTTCGCTCAATTGATGGAATATGCAACGCAAGATGCTGATCCATCGGTATTCGAACCGCTGCGCGAGCCCATCATGCAGCGCGCGAAACAATTCGAACAACAATTGCTCGATTCCCAGCCTAAGCAGCTCGAATCGGTTCTGGCTTGGGCAGCCCGCGCTTACCGACGATCACTTCAGCCGGATGAAGCGATGGAGTTGAGGGATTTTTATGCAGCTCTTCGCCGCGAAGAGATTCCGCATGAAGAGGCGATTGGCTTGATGCTTGCGCGCATCTTTGTTTCGCCCGATTTCTTGTATCGTTTGGAAGTTCCGCCCAGCGGCGCAGCGTCGGGGCCAGTCAGTCCGCAGGAATTGGCCAGTCGCATGAGTTACTTTCTGTGGTCCTCGATGCCTGATGCGACCTTGCTCGATCTGGCAGCTAAGGGAGAATTGCCGAAGGACGAGGTCCTCATGCAACAAGCCAAACGCATGCTTCAAGATCCTCGAGGGGGACGACTGGCAAGCGAGTTTGCCACGTATTGGCTGCATGTTGCCAATTTCAATCAATTCGACGAGAAGAGCGATCAATTTTTCCCCACGTTCCGAGACTTGCGAGAACCGATGTATCAGGAAACTTTGCAATTCTTCATCCATCTTTTCCGCAATGATGGATCGATCTTGGATATCCTGGGTGCCGATTATACATTCGTCAACGGA
>JBIKMB010000314.1:0-5726 GCA_044359485.1 Pirellulaceae bacterium
TAGCGCAAGGTGCGGTGGTAGGCTAACTGCATCAACTCGCTCTGAGCGGTTTGCGAACCGCTTTTGGCATCGTTGATCAACTGGGTCAAGGTTTCGATGGCGATGGTTTCGTTTCGGCACATGGGTTCATCCTTCGTGATCTGGTTCATTCCCGACCGCCGCAATTCGTGGTGCGTGCGAGAGCAGGATCGGAATCGGTACTCTGGCCTAGCAATCCACTTGCTTTGGTCAGGGGAGGTTTGTGCTGGAATCGAGAGGCAGTATCCGGCGGGCTGGAGACTGCTCGAGGCCAGTTACGACGAAAACGGTTACGAAAAAATGTTGCGACGAATCCCAATAGGCCGTTGCAGGTTACGAGTGCAGGGTGCAGCCGTAGACTTACACTGACTATCCTTGGATGAATCGCGTCTTCTCGGGGATGATGGGCTTCTGCTTGGGCTCTGAGAGTTGGGGCTGAAGCGGTCTAATTTCAGTAAGTTCTAAAGGTTGATGATGTCAGGGTTTTGCTTGCTCTAGTTACCGCAGCCGGCTTTATTGCGGCGGGTAAATAGAGCCTGCCCTCGACCATCGTCAGCCATTGCCAACATGGACTTTGCAACACATGGTTGATTGCGAGTTGTCCTGTTGGATTACTGAGATCATCCCGTCGACTGGGGGTATAAGACCCTTGATGACGCGATGTGCGGGACCCTGAATGCAGGTGGCGCGATGCGTTGCCACGGACTACATGAATCATGTTTCGCACCAGGGCGATCATGTTACGTAGAGCGGCAATATTCATATCGATACGCATGGCAACCTCCCGCGCTGTCCCGCGCGATTAGAGAGAATTGAAGAATTGGGTGGACACCCTTACTATACCGGTTTGGGTATCATACTGGACACGAACTCAAAGGCAAATTTTTGCGAAGAGTTCCCAGCGAGAAACTTAGCCAGTTAAGAAGCTAGATGCTGGCATCTTTGCAGAGGTTCACGAAAATTTCGATTTTTTTCGGAAAGATCGAACCAATTCGCTGAACCAACAGCAGTTTACCTCTGAAGAGGTAGTATTGCTAAAAGTAACGTTCGCTGTTGGATTTAAGGACCTGGGTGCCCAGTTGGATTGCTCTTTCCTCGGACCAGTTGCGGGCAGCCACGAAATCTTCTGCGAGTGTTTGAGCGAGCACCCGTTTATACATGCGGAATTTGGGCAAGATGAACTCGAGCTTGTACGCGTCGCTGTAGTAGCCGATCAATTTCGTTGAAGGGACCGCTTCGAGTCGATGGCTGAGGTCGCGGCGGATCATGCTGGGAGTATTGCTGTACCACCAATGACCAAACGGAAGGACGTTTGGAAAGATCCAAGCGTAGCTGACCAGTTCTTGATTGGTAACGCTAGCCAGAACGGAAATCGGAAAATAAACATCGGGAAAAGCGTTGAACAAGGCTCGATAGTCATAGAGCGATACGCGGCTGTCGTAGAGATCTTGCCCTTGGTAGACACCCTGCGGGTAGACCTTGCGGTGAACGCCGATCATTAAATCGAAGGGGAGTTTATGATGGTCGCAGCGATCGGCCAGCATCCAAAAGATAAACTGTCCAATGGTTCTCAGCGCAGAAGGGTCGACTCCTTCTCCATCAGCTTTGACCACTTTCTCCCACGCCAGTTTTGCGGTCGTGCTCGAGATCGGTATGGGCTGAAAATCTGTTGGTAAGGAAATTGCACAAGCCCGCGCGCCGCGGGTGACAAAGAATTGGAATAATTTATCGATAGCTAACTGTAAGCCATTAAGTGAACTGATGGCTTGTTGAGTACAGTGCTCTAAGCGGGAGCGGACTGTGGAACGATGGAGATGAAAAACCAGTTCATCGGCGCGGAGGCAAGGGAGATAGCGTTGGGTATCAAAATTTTCCAGAGTGTCATCAAAATCGTTGGTCAGCATGACGGCGGTTACGCCGCACCGATCGAGCACTTCATCGGCCCAATTGGGTGCGGCGGTTTTGGTGGCAATGAGTTCTGAAAGTTTATCGCAGTTTTCTGAGGTGAGCGTTGCTTCATCGAATCCGAAGAGATCTTGGGCTATCTCCAGCAGCCATTGCAATTGGACCGTATTTCCCAGCGGACCCAAGCCGCGGACCAAGCGACGGACTCGATCGTCGGCTGATATAAAATCGGCTTCGATTTCCATCTTCGGAATGCCAGCGGAATGAGCAAGTTCCGTGTAATAATGATAGCCTAACAGGTCGTTCAAATGCCGACTGGCAGGTTGCAGAGGCTGGATATGGGTGTGAGGGTCGACGATCTGTAGCGAGTCAAGAACTTGGAAGATTGTGTTGGCTACTGGGTTGGACAGTGGTAAGGGCATGGATCGAAAGACCTTGAAATGGGGATGAACGTTTGAATGACTGTAGCGGAAATAATCCCCATTTGGAAACCCCTATTTCGATTCTCTTTATTTTTTATTTGCCTTATTCGCAGGACTTCGAATAGACTGCAAGTGTACATCAACCCAGGTCTCTGTCGGATCTGAATTCTCACTTCTCCCGAGGCGTGTCTTGTATGCAAGAGAGCGATGCCCAAAACGATCCCTCGGATTCACTAGAGCGACCTTTACCAGAGGGGGTTTTGCCCGAGCTAACGGCGAACTTCGAAGGGGTGTCTGCGGGAACTGGGTCTGCGGGAACTGGGTCTGGGCGAGTTGCGGCAGGAGAGGAGAATTCGCGGGGCAAGTTGGCGGTGGAGCCCATTTCTGCTGGCGAGCGCGAGTTAGGGGAGGAGAGCGACGGGGTATCTCCGCTTCGCACCAGCCTCCATGCCGCGTTTGTTTCCACGCTGACCAGTTTGTTGGTGGTGCTTGTTCTGTTGGTCTCTGTGCGTCTGATCGTCCCCACTTTAGTGGAGGAAGTTCGCTATGCGTGGTTCCGGGGACAATTGCGAGCTCAGTACGAAACGAGCGATCAAGCGCTGCAGCAGGTGTCGCTTGAGGGATTGAATGGCATCTCTAAAGCGATCAGTCAGCGAGTGGGGCCCAGTGTGGTGCACATCAATGTTCGCGATGTCGTCGATCGTCGTTGGAGCGAATTATTGGGCGACCGGTTATCGGATGACAAATTATCGGGTGACAAGGGTGTTCCCGATGCGATGTTGCTACAGGGGCAGGGGAGTGGCGTGGTGGTCGATACGCAGGGGCATATTCTCACCAATTTCCATGTGATCGAATCGAGTAAAGAGATTGAGGTTTGGTTGAGCGATGGTAGAAGAGTATTGGCGAAGGTTGTGGGCATCGATCGAATCACCGATCTAGCGCTGTTGCGCATTGAGGCTTCAGGATTAATGCCGATCGCATGGGGGGACAGCGATAAGGCGGATGTCGGAACTTTGGTTTGGGCGGCAGGAAGTCCCTTTGGTTTAAAAAGTTCCTTTACCTTGGGCATCTTGAGTGGCAAGCATCGTACGGATTTAAAGGGAAATCGATTTGAGTTGGTGGCTGGCGATCGGGACCGTGGAGTTTATCGCGATTTGATGCAGAGCGATGTGGCGGTGAATCCAGGAAACAGCGGCGGTCCGCTGATCAACTCGCGCGGCGAATTGATCGGGATCAATACGGCGATCGTGGGTGATTCTTATCGAGGTATCAGTTTTTCGATCCCTAGCAATGTTGCCAAAACGGTTTATGAAAAGTTGCTGGCCAGCGGTTTAGTTCAGCGCGGTTGGCTTGGCGTACGCTTGGCGGATTATGTCGAAGACGACCCGGAGCTCAAGGAAACTCGAACTGGTTTAGGTGCTTTGGTCAGCGGCATTCCGCTGGATGGTGAATCGCCCGCACTTAAGGCAGGGATTCAGGTGGGTGATCGAATCGTGGAATTTAATGGCGCGCAAGTACCTGATCACATGACGCTGAAAAGATTGATTGGCGAATCGGGTCCCAGCTCGGCAGTGAAAGTGGTCGTCATTCGCGACGGAGAGCGTTTGGAGCTGGATGTTGTGCTGGGAGCACGGCCTGACGACGGATTTTGAAATTCAGGGTAGCTCAAATCAGTTAGATCTCTCCTTAGAGATGACGCAGCGTGCGACGAAGTCCTGGGCACAGAAGTCCTGGGCACAGAAGTCCTGGGCACAGAAGTCCTGGGCACAGAAGTCCTGGGCACAGAAGTCCTGGGCACAGAAGTCCTGGGCACAGAAGTCCTGGGCACAGAAGTCCTGGGCACAGGGCACCAGGGGGAGAGTGAGTTGAGGGGAACATGAGTTTAAGAGGACAAGCGCTGGTGGCGTTTGCCATCGCGTTGGGATGCTGTGTTTGGAACGCCTGGGCACTGGGCTGGAAACTAGGGATTGTCTCAGCGGTGTTGTGGGGAGTTTGGTTTGCAATTGTGGTCGGTTTTTTGGTACGGCCTATTTCTCTCCCCGAGTTCAAAGACCAGAACGAAGAGGGCTTACCTTACATCTCCGGCAGCAAAGTGGTTTTGCCGGTGCTACCGTGGGCGACTCGGCTATCGCTTGGATCGTTAGTCGCAACGGGTATCACAATCGTGTTAACGATTGTGCTCCATGGGCAAGCTGTCCAGCAGTCGGCCGAGGGCACCAGTACTGTAGCGACAGAGAATGCTGTAGAGTCAGAAAGTGCTGCAGCGAGTGCGACCGATGTGGATGGGGAGTTGCGAGCTGGTTCGGTGGTAGGAGAGGCCGGCCAACCGTAGTTTCGGGTAAGCCGTAGTTTCGGATAAACATTGGCTTGGTGTGCGTTTGTTTCGCTTTTTGGCCAGTTGCACGTCTTTTTGAACTCTTTCGCGACATTGTTTGAGGGGAGAGCAGGGTTACCCCCTGCGGTCGCAGGGATCAGGCAAGTAAACTAAGGACATGACGTCAGGTAGGTGTTTTTCCACAAGCTTGGCAGTTCGAGGCTTGATAGGCAATAGGTTGAGATCATGACGAATAGTTTAAGTCGTTTGTTGTTGGTGGCAGTGGGTTGTTGGGGAGCTATGGTTGGAGCATTGCGTGGCGACGAGGGGGCTGCGAGTGAAACGGCGGGTTGGTCGACGGTGAAACCTGCGGAAGGGCCGTTTGTGGAAGTCGATGGACGTTTCATGGTTCCCTACAAGGTAACGATGCCGGGAACCGAAGTGACATTTGAGATGATTCCTGTCGCTGGTGGAGTGAGCAAGCTGGGGAGTCCAGAGGGTGAGGCGGGCCGCAGCATGGATGAAGGCCCGCAGTATGAAGTGGAACTACAGCCGTACTGGGTCGGCAAATGCGAAGTGACTTGGGCGGAGTATAAGCTATTCATGGGAATGTATAACATTTTCAAGAAGTTTCAGACTCTGGGCATGCGCAAAATTACGGACGACAAAATCGGTCAGGCGGTGACAGCACCGACGCCGTTGTATGAGCCATCCTTTACGTTTGAGTATGGTGAGGATCCGCGGCAGCCAGCGATTACGATGACTCAATTTGCTGCCAAGCAGTACACCAAGTGGTTATCTGGGATCACGGGAGATCAATATCGCCTGCCATCGGAAGCGGAGTGGGAGCATGCGGCTCGAGCCGGTTCAAGCACCGCTTATTCCTTCGGAGATAATGTCAGCGAGCTCGAGCAATACGCTTGGTTCTCTGGCAACGCTGATGCGGGCGCTAAGCCGGTCGGGACGAAGAAGCCGAATGCTTGGGGTTTGCATGACATGCATGGTAATGTCGCCGAGTGGACCGTCGATCAATACACCGAAGATGGTTATGCAGTATTAGCGGGCAA
>JBIKMB010000105.1:0-18890 GCA_044359485.1 Pirellulaceae bacterium
CTTCTAGATAAGGTCCGGTCATGATCGCGCTGTTCGGGTCCGTTCCCGAGGTGGTGCTAGCGGTTTGTACTGGACTGGCTGGCTGTACTGGACTGGCTGGCTGTACTGGACTGGCTGGCTGTACTGGGCTGGCTAGCTGTACTGGGCTGGCTGGCTGCAAAGGCTGAAAAGCCAGTGGCCGAGGATCTTGGGCTGGAGCTGTATTGGCGGTGCCTTGACTTGCAGTGTTGAGATTTCCTGGGGTCGGCAAAACGGCTGCAGGATTCGTGCCAGCCGGCGGCGGGGAATTATTGGCTGCAAACGCGTTCACGCCCAGACTGGGAGCGGTGGGGAGCATTGTAGGAGGCAAGGCAGCTGAAGTGGTTGGGGTTGCGTTTGCGACTTGCTGTGCTGGAGAGGGAGCGTTAGGCAATTGACTCTGCAGACTGGGAGGAGGAGGTGGCGTGGAGTCATCGCTGAACTTGAGACGTGCTCCTTCGCTGCTCACAGCCGAATTAGCTGCAGCTTGTTCGGCGTTTGCTTTCGGTTTGGTGACTGGGGGCAACTGTACGATGCCATCCAAGTCATCATCCTGGGCTGAGTCCTCTGCTAAGATCGCATTCAAGTCTTGCTGACTCAGCTCCATACGACGCATCGCTTCCAATTGTCGGCGGTGCAGATCGCGTTGCTGGTCATTCAAACCGTCGGATTCCTCCAGGTCACTCGCTGAATCCTTTTTAGCGAATTGATTCTTCCGTTTTTCGGCAGGATTGGCAGGAGTTCCTTTTCCGCCGGACGCTTTCGCGCTGGCATCTTTCCCCCCCATGCGACCTGATGAATCAGCCACGGATCCTACGTAATCTTCTTCAACTCGAGGCAAGCCGAGGTCATAGGTGTCGTCTTTGGGATCCGATAACCACCAACGACTGAAAAAAGAACTTAAACTTTTATTGCTGGGTTTGTTTTCAAGATTTTCCTTTGGCTCACTCTGCAATGAACTCATGGAATCCTGCGGAACTCCCCAGCGAGTCGATTGACAACCGGCGAGTAGACTGCAGCATACGATCAGGGCACTTGCCCAAGACATTCGCCAGATTTGGGAATCAGAAGATACTACTTGAGCCGAGGAGACCGATATGTTGGCCTGGAAAAATCGCATAACCATGAGCTGCATTCCGTTGCGTTAACTTGGTTCGAATAGTGCGCAATCTTGGCGGTCTAACCGATTCGAAGAACATTATTGGGGGGATAGTAGCGAGGCCCCCAAATCGAATCAATGCTGATTTGTGCGCGGATTTTAAGAAGATCCACGGATTGTCAAATCAGTTGGACTCCACCAGTCGTCGCAACGAGTTTCGAGCGCGGTGCAAAGATGGACCAATCGAATTTTCCGGGATGCCGAGCCGCTGTTGGATTTCGCTGTAGCTCAGGCCTTCGATATGAAAACAACGCAGTAAGACTGCCTCGCTAGGATCGAGTCGCTGCAGCAAGTTCTCGAGTTGATCCCGATTTTCAACCAATTCCACTCCATCTTCCGTGATCAACTGGTGGGCCAATTCGGCACCGCCGGTGGATTCGGGGATGTAGCGAGAGACACGTCGAGCGACGACGCGCCGGGCAATCACGGTCAAGTAGGTGGCAAAACTACTTTCTTTGCGAAAACGGCGGAGGGCTTGGAAATCGTCTTGAACCAAAGCCACAAAAACATCTGCCACCAAATCTTCTTGCTGACTGGAATCGAGCCGAATGCCCTTATGAAAACCGGTGTGCTGGACGACCTGAAGGACGAGCGGCAAAAAACGATCCACGAAATCTTCCCACGCCATCGGGGCGCGATCCAGGCAGCGGTCTAGAAGTATGCGGTCCGTGTCAGAAAGTGTCACGACATCGATTCCCGGCGTGAACTTTGGCTGGAAATGGGAACTATCAAAATAAGCCCCTACAACGCATGCATCGTAGGGGGTCAGGCCCTGCCAGGCAATAGAAACCGATCGCTGAGCTAGCAATTGTTAAGAGAATCCTTGTTTCCCCTCGTTAAATTCACGCCCTTCCGTCATCTCGTCGCTTTCTAAGGAACCTCCCCATGTCAAACTCCCTCGATCTTCTGGAAAGTAATCGAAAATTTCTGGTCGAACGTGGAAAATTGAACCTCGCCACCTTCCAGGCCCAAGTCGACGCGGAAGTGGACCTGCTGAAAGCCCGCGCTGATTTCATGCTCAAATTGCAAGAAGTCATCTCCCAGCAGATCAAAAATGAGAAGGATTTTGTCCAATTGAGTTGGCTCTATTTGCAGGCCCGCGAATATCGGCAAGCGTTGGTGGAAGCGAAGCGGCGACTGGCCACCGCCCAAAAAAGGCAGCAAAACGTACGTTTTGCCCTCCAGCGGGCCGGATGGTTGGCCGCCGGTGAGGCGCTCGAAGCCAAATTGGTCCCTATAGCTTGGGGTGCCTTTTTTTCGCTGATCTCCAATTTGCCATTCGATGGAAGAAGTAACTTGGCCAATATTTCGATTACCCCCGAAATACGGCTAGGCCGAAATTTTGTCCGGCCACGGTATCCAGCACATCCTTGCGAAGATGTCCCTGAATCGATTCAGAATGCGTTGGAATTGTGGAAATGGCTGAGAGCTCGAAGCTATGTGCCACGCACGGGTTCGGCCCCTTACACGCTTCTAGAAGCCTCCTGGAAAGAACTGGCCTCACATGGGGAGGCATCCTTGCAGGTCATACGGGGCGAAGTGGCGTTCGCCGAGGAGCTTCTCACGATGCGACGCGAGGTTTTATGGAAAGAAGGAGCACGAGCGGTGAAACCGAAGCCTGCCGCAGCTCCCGCCAAAACGTCCACCAAACTACCTCCTCCCCCCTCTCTCCCCCAAGAAGCCCCATCCGCCGCCAGCTCTTCGTCAAGTTCTACGAAAAAAGGGACGACAAAGAAGCCTAAGGAAACGGTCCAGAGAAAAGCCACAGGGACTTCATGATTGCTTGACAGCTCCCCCCAGCCTTCCTACCATGCCATCATTGGTAAAGTGATTCGCTGGCAGTGGCCCAATGAGACGCTGGCAACGCAAGAAGCTGGCAACGCAAGAAGCTGGCAACGCAAGAAGCTGGATCGACCCACTGACGTCACTTGGAAGTCCTTTGGATAAGTCCCCGAAAGTCATACCGTAGCAAAGGTTTTGAGACATGGCCCACGTTGTAACTCAACCGTGTGTTGGTTGCCGTTATACCGATTGTGTTGTCGTTTGCCCCGTAGAGTGCTTCTACGAAGGCGATCAGATGCTTTACATCCATCCCGAAGAGTGCATCGACTGCGAAGCATGTGTTCCCGAATGCCCGGTCGAAGCGATCTTCCACGAAGATAATGTCCCCGGCGAATGGAAGCAGTTCGTGGAATTGAATGCCAAGATGGCGCCTCAAAGCAAAGTGATCACCGAAAAGAAGAAGCCTTTGGCCGACAGTTGAACTTCGGTTTTCTCGGAATAACTACTCAAAATAACGAGTCAAAAAGGACGATGGACCTTGGTGTCCATCGTCCTTTTTTTCGTTGATACCCAGCTCGATAATCCGCAGTTGCTTAGCGACGCTCATAAGCGATTGAAATGGGTCAGTTCCAAGAGTCGCCGAACGATCAGCCGTTACGAGTTGTCGTAGGGGACAGCAATCGCTTGCGGCAAAAACGACTTCCAGCTTGCATAGCGCGGATCCTTAAGCGGTGTGGCCAAAGCGGGATTGGATTGCGGCTTGACTGGTTTAGATAACAATTTCATACCGGCTTGCGATGGAGTGCGTCCACCTTTGCGCGAATTGCAGGAGACGCAGCAGCACACAATATTTTCCCAATTCGTCTTTCCACCCAGCGAACGTGGAATGACGTGATCCAAACTCAACTGGCTCACTGGACGATGTTGTCCGCAGTACTGACAGCGATGTTGATCGCGTGCGAATAAATTTCGGCGATTGAAACGCACGACCGTCTTGGGCAATTTTTCATAACGCGTCAACCGGATGATTCGTGGCACCTGAATTTCAAAATTGGGTGTCCGCAAATAATCCTCTTCCGGCTGTTTGTCAAAGCTATGCAGTTGGCTTACCTCACACCAAGATTCAAAATCGTAGTTGACATACTGATCGTCTTCGATCGCGATAACCTCTGCCCCACTGCGATAAAGCAAAATCAATGCGCGTCGCACATTGATGACGCGAATCGCCATATAGAATCGGTTGAGCACTAACACGCTGCACTCAAGTGCTTGAGTGTCGACCATATCGGCTACCTCATATCGATGTCGAATCCTATCGGCTATCTAACTCCAACATTCCAAGATCTTGCCGCTATCGGAAAGAAAGTTTCGCTGCTGCGCGGCATTTTACCGAACCACATTTTAAAGAATCCTCTTGCAAGAAACCACCATCCTTTATCTTAACTCTAAAATCAAGTGTCACATCGACCTACGAAATCCCAATAATATTTTAGCTCAAATTGAGACGAAATGCCCTACCGACCAAGGAAACATAAACCGAGGCGAATTACCTATCTTTGCAGACAAGACTATCCTAAACTCTTGCATCGCAGACTCTTTTAGTTATACGATAAAGGAAACTTGTAAAATTTTGAGAGTGGCCTTTCGACCGTCACCTTCGAGGCTCATACGATGATCCGCTATTGTTGCGACCGCTGCAAAAAAGACATTCCGCCTAGCGACGAAATACGGTTTGTAGTCAAAATGGAAATTGAGGCTCACTTGGATGTCCCCGCGGACGCAACCTTGGAAGATGATCTTGATCATTTAACCGAACTCGATGAAATGCTCGGCCGCATGAACGAATGCGAGGAGTTTGGGGAGAGCGATTTTTATCAGAAGCGATCCTTCGATCTCTGCTCGGAATGCTATCGACACTTTGCCAAAAATCCTCTCGGCCGAGATGTGCAGGTTCCGTTGGGCTTCAGCAAAAACTAACTTGCACATCGACTGGCGATTTGCTGCCGACAACTTTCGCGTGGCATCTGGTTCGGCCATCGTCTTTCGAAACTTTTCTTAATCACTCTTCGCTGATAGTTGCTCGAAACTCTCCACCGCGGTAAAGCAGCGTAAAGGAAACGCTGAAAAGTTGGCCGAAGAAGGCTCTGAATAAGCTTTGAAAAGATCGAGTGCCGCCGCAGTAACGGGGTTAGCTTCGGATCGATTTAGCGCACAGCCGCCAAACGTATCAGAGCTTGTTTATTATCGATGTAATCGAGCACGGCCACGCGAACATCCACTGGGAGTTGTGCGGTCTTGTCGTCGATGTAGGTCAGATTCGGTTCGTAGAGAACGTAGTCCAGCCAGTACGTCGGAATCGAGGGCTCAGACAAGTCTAAACTTTGAGCCAATCGATGCAGTGGTGTGGGGGTTTGCGTCTTGCGAATCTGCTCACGGTGCCGGCCAGCGACTTGAAACAGCCTTTGTTCATACTCAACAAAACGCACTGCATGCTGATACGCTTGCCCATCGCCGGCCAAGTAAACGGCGACCATATATCGACGGTTGCCCGCAGAGCGTGAACTCGGGCCTGGCTCTCCCATTTGGCTGGAGGAAGAGCTGGAGGCTGCCGAGTTCAGTGAGGCTTGAGCGGTAACCTCGAACAAGTCTCCTTTCCAGTCCTGAGAAACTTCGCACAACAACCAATAGTCGCGATCCCCTTCGATCGATTGTTCCGGACTTGGACGCAACTGCCAGAAAACGCCACTGCCTCGGCTCAGTGTACCGCTAGAAAGATAAGTGACCAATTTAGGTTTTTCGGCGTAGGAACGTTCCAGCGTTTCGATCGCATCGCGCTGCAGCGATCCGGTTGCTGCTGCAGTGCCAGGGCTACCAGCCAGCGCGCGAAGCGAGAAATGTTGCTGCTCATAATTTGTCGACGATACGTCGATCGATCCTTGAACATGGCTGGAGGCCTGGGTTTTGGGCCAGTGATCGAGGACTCTGGTAAGCCCCGAAGCGGAGCGAACTTGAAAGAGCAATTCGTCGATTCGTTCGTGATTTCGCACAGGGACTTGTGCCGACATGCGAATCCGAATCGATACTAAACGTGTGCCTGCGATCGATGGCTGATAGCCGCTTTTTTCCCAAGCAAGTGGATCGGCGGAGACCATTCGCGGCGCGTCAAAGCGAACCGGTTCTTCTCCTGTCACTTCGATTCCCAGAGTGAGCGCCGAGATCCAGGTAGCGCTTCCCAGCAGAGACAAACGCTTCCCGTGGTCGCAGTTCACAACTTGCGAGTCTATGCGACGACTGAGGATTGGTGGACTCCGCAGCTGGAACAGCGAGCTGAAGAGCGACAAAAGAAGCCGATAAAAAGATATCGGCGAGAAAAGCATTGAAGAAACGGACCAGCACATACCCACCTCGGACAAGAATTTCCGGATAACCAACCGCTCGATTGCCTAGTGGCTGGGTTGGTCTGAATGAAATCCCTGCTACCTTTGGCGTGGTTTCGACGAAGCCTGTGATAAAAATTTCTCAGGTCCGATCGATCCGGTCGCGAAAGTCCTTCGTCCGTGTAGGGTCGCCCCCAAAATGCTCCAAGCACTGGAATCATAGACCTAGACCGCGGGGGGTCAAGAGACGCGAATCTCGTCGAACGTGGCAATTCGAGGAAAATCGGCTTTTTCGGACAGGGGTTGATTTCCCGGCCGAATCGCAGCGGCCACTTGGACACCTGCGTTTCGAGCCGCTACGAGTTCCCCTTCCAAGTCGCTGACAAACAAAATGGAGTCCGGTTTTACTCCGATGTCGGCGGCAATTTTCGTGTAGCTATCCGACTCTTTTTTTCCTCCGATCGTCGTATCGTAATGACCGGAAAAATAGTGGAGCAAATCACCATGTTGTGTATGGCCAAAGAAAAGTTTCTGGGCGGCAATACTCCCTGAGGAATAGATGCGAACATCCAATCCTTTCTCTCTCCAGCGTATCAGTTGTGGCAGCACATCGTCGTAAATGGGAGCGACCAATTCTCCGCTCTCGAACCCGGCTTGCCAGACCAAACCCTGCATCGCCTTCAGTCCGGTCGCCTTGACATCGCCACGCATCAAGTCGCCGATCTGCTGTTCGATCAGCGCTCGTCCAGGTCGCCCCGCTGTCATCTGCCAAGCCTCGAGACTCTCGTGGCCGGCATCTTGGGCAATCCGTTGACAGGCAGCAACGGTTTCCGCTTGCCCCCAAGTAGCATCGAGAAAACTCGATAAATTTCGGGTGACAAACGGAAACATTACTTCATGAACAAAGTCAACGCTGGCCGTTGTACCTTCGATGTCCAGCAGAATCACTTGGCCGGAGAAATCCATCATAATTGAATCACCGGGCGACCTGTCTCACCTGCAACGTACTTCGTTCCGAAGCATAGCGGTTGATATTCGGCATGCACTCCAGCACCGATGTATTCAGGCGTCCAACCGGAAGGATCCTGGAACAGGCGGATGCAACGGATGTGGCGATCATCGCAAAGATTGAACCAGTGCTTTGTTCCTCGCGGGACGTTGATTAGATCGCCGCTTTCGACCTCGACAGCAAACACGGGGCCGTGCTCGGGATGAATGTGAAAAACGCCTCGTCCGGAAACCGTAAAGCGAACTTCATCTTCGCTATGCGTGTGTTCCTTGTTGAATTTATTCAACATCGCATCGAGATTCGGAGTATCCGGTTTGACATTGATCACGTCGGCTGTGACGAAGGCTCCCTGCTGTTTGAGTTTGTCGACTTCGGCTGCGAATTCGGTAAGGATTTCCGCGTCGGTAGGCGCGTCGGAAAGTCGGCCTTTGGTTTCCCAGCGTTCGTACCAAATCCCGTGCGGTTGCAAGTAAGCGCGTATCTCGGCGACGTCGGTAATGGTTCGATTTTCTTTTTCAATAATCACTCGTGCCATGGATCTGCTCCAAAGGAATTTTCTTCAGTAAAACGCGAAGACTGAGCAAGTTGCCGCGAATCAGGAACGCTTCATGGTAACCATTTGTATTTAGTCCTGTAACCGCTCCCGTTCGTTTTTCGCTGAGCCCCCACCAATAGAGTAGTACTGCCCATTTCTCCGAATATGAAAATGCGAGGAATTCGGTAGGATAGGTAGCATTAATGCTCTGCACCCCCTAAAATTGCGAACCACGCGAGCGACGCCAAATTGCAAGCTTCAGGAAAGATTGACCATAGCTAAAGAGAAGTCCCCCGCGGCCAGGAGTTGGGCATCATGACCGGCAGGGTTCAAGGTAAAGTAGTTTCGATCAGTTCGACAGGTGATTTAATCACGGATATCACCGCCACGCAGCTTTCGGCCGTGCCCGAAGGCGAAGTGCGGAAAACCGATGCAGTTCGAGTCGTGGTGGATGAGCACGAGACGATAGGTATTTTTGGCGATGACCACTCCCAACCGGCGATGACACTGATCGCCATCTTGGGGAATGACCAAGTGCTGCGACTGCATTTGGTGTCCGATAGCGCCGCGATGATGCTGGGCGTACGCGTTTCAGCTCCGGTTGAAGTTAGCTGGTAAGCTGGTGAGCGAGTGAGCTGGGAAGTGTGTGTGGCTCGCAACTGTTTGGATAATGCTTTAGATTCGATAATGCTTTAGATTCATGGCGCAACCATCTCTTGATCTTGCCGTTCGTGCGTGGGACCGTACGCATGTCTGGCACTCTTTCACACAGATGGCCGAATATGAACCATGGCTGATCGAACGCGGCGAAGGGAATTGGTTGATCGACGATTCTGGACGTCGATTTTTGGATGGCGTGAGCAGTTTATGGTGCAACATTCATGGCCATAATCATCCGCATATCAATCGGGCCATCCACGAGCAACTAGAGCGTATCGCCCATGTAACATCCCTTGGCATGGGCAACTCGACGACCGCCACTTTGGCCCAGCGACTTGTCTGTTGCTCTCCTAAATCGCTGCAACACGTTTTCTTCAGTAGCGATGGGGCCAGCGCGGTGGAAGTCGCTTTGAAATTGGCCTTTCAGTATTGGCGACAATGTCCACAGCCTGAGCCGCAGCGGAATTTATTTTTAGCGCTCGGTCAAGCGTATCACGGCGATACTCTTGGCAGTGTCAGCGTCGGTGGGGTGAGCCGTTTCCATGCGATGTTCGATCCGCTGTTATTCGATGTGGTGCGCGGACCATGTCCCGATAGTTATCGCATCCCTCCAAACATTGAAGCCCTGAGATCCTCCTCACAAGGCTCGAACTTCGATGCGTTCCAAGCCGCGCTGGCTCAGCACTACCTGAAGCATTATGAACGCTTGCTCGAAGAGCATGCCGACCGTATTGCAGCAATCATTGTAGAGCCCATTGTTCAAGGTGCTGCCGGCATGGTGATGCAACCTCAAGGCTTTCTGAAAGGCTTGAGCGAATTGGCCAGAAGCTTTGGAACTTTGCTGATCGTTGATGAGATAGCGACCGGCTTTGGTCGAACCGGTACTTTATGGGCCTGTGAACAAGAGGATGTGGAACCCGATTTTTTGTGCACGGGAAAGGGTCTATCTGGCGGCTACCTTCCCATTTCGGCAACCCTGGCATCGACCCAAATTTGGGAAGCCTTTCTGGGGCCCTATGAACAATCGCGCTCATTTTTTCACGGCCATACCTTCGGTGGAAATCCTCTCGCTGCCGCGGCTGCCCTGGCCAACTTGGAACTCTTCGAACAAACCCCTGTACTGGCCCAGGTTGCGAGCAAGGCCCGCGAGCTGGAACAATTGCTCACACCGCTTCGAGACCATCCACATGTCGGCGACATTCGCCAACGAGGACTCATCGCGGCTATTGAATTGGTGGCCGATAAGAAAAACAAAATCGGCTATCCATGGGAGCAACGCCGCGGTGTCATCGCTTGCCGCAAAGCGATCGAAGAAGGTGTCTGGCTGAGACCCTTGGGCAACGTGTTGGTTCTTATGCCACCTTTGACGATCACCGAAGATGAGCTCAAACTGCTCGTTCACGCCGCCGCTTTGGGTGTTCGCGCAGCGACCGAATCGTAAACTCCATCACTCGATCCCGAAATCACTTTGCGGTTTCGCCCTCGAGCGGTTTGGCTGGCCTGGGATCGATCGGCAAGACTTCCCACGGCTTGGGATAGTAGTACGTTTTCACATATCCAGGTCGATGATTGCGATACGCCCCCTCGGCATGATGCTCTTCCCAAGACATCGCTTCCTGACTGGTCGGCTCGATCTTGGACAACACATAGCCTGTGATAAAACGCGGGCGATTCATTTCCTTGCGATAAGGAACCCAACCATTGTGGCTGGGCCTGCTCCAATAATCGTTTCGCTGCTCACCGCGTCGAACAGGGTAATCGCCGCGGACGTCTTGGACGGATACTAAACCGGCAATCAATCCACACGACGCCAGCCACAAGCGTGAACTCAATATCCCAACCAAACCACCGTATTTGACCCAGGTCCGATTCCCGAGTGTCAGCATAGAACACCTCATACTTCGCATGAGCATAACCGCTATGCTGAGTTCTTTCGGCTTTTCACGTAGATTGAGGAAAGCCGAAACATTCGTTCCGCGCGTTACTTTGTCATTCGCGTTCCAAAAATACGACCTGAACCTTTTTCTCCAATTGTTCCCGTTTTAACGATGGCGATAGATTTGGGAATATCTAACGGATTTGTCACGGATAGCTATAAGCGAAAATGGAACAAGCCTAGCGTTGTGTGATAAACTAGAACGAAATGCAGGCCAGCGAAAAATGCTGCTCAGGTCAAATTAAACTTTTCTGGAATCGGATTTCGCCATGATGTTGCTTCGAAACCTTGCAACTTTTGCGATACTGACTTGCCTGGGATCAGGCATTTCTCATTCCGTTTGTTTAGGACAGGGGACGGATATTCAAGAACAAAAAAGAAATCGACTGGTTCAGGAAGTTTTGATGCCCAGCGGTGTCAGCAGTCCGCGAGTCTTAGATGCCATGCGACAAACGGAACGACATCTGTTCGTTCCAGAACGACTTCGCGAGCGTGCCTACTTCGATATGGCACTACCGATCGGTGATGCTCAAACCATCAGCAGTCCGCTGATCGTCGCCATGATGACACAAGCCCTAGATACCCAACCAACCGATAAAGTCCTCGAAATCGGTACGGGTAGTGGTTATCAAGCTGCGGTGCTCAGCCCCCTGGTTAAGGAAGTTTATACGATTGAAATCGTCGAAAGCCTTGGTCTGTCGGCCAAGAAACTTTTAGCGAGTATTCCCAAATATAAAAACGTTACGGTCAAAGTGGGTGATGGTTTTTTGGGATGGCCCGAACATGCGCCTTTCAACAAAATCATCGTCACTTGCAGTCCTGAAAACGTTCCACAACCACTTGTTGACCAACTCGCCGACGGCGGACTGATGGTCATCCCCGTTGGCGAACGCTATCAGCAAACACTGTATCTCATGCGCAAAAAAGGAAACTCGCTCGAACGAGAAGCCCTTCTCCCCACACTGTTTGTACCGATGACCGGTGAAGCCGAAGCCAAGCGTCAAAAACAAGCCGACCCAGCCAATCCGAATTTGGTCAACGGCGACTTCGAAATGCCCTTACCCGAAAATGGTCATGTCGTCGGCTGGTATTATCAGCGGGGACTCACCTGGGCCAATGACGGGACCGCCCCAACCGGCAAATGCTATGTGCGATTTGATAACGAGGTTGCCGGCCAACCCACCAGCCTGCTCCAAGGCCTGGCCATCGATGGCCGCGCGGTCACACATGTCAAACTGAGTGGAACCGTTAAAGTCGAAAACGTGAAACAAGGGGCCTCAAGCGACGAATTGCCAGCTATCAGCATTCAATTTTTTGATGAGGATCGCAAGCGAGTCGGTATTCACTGGCTCGGTCCTTTCCGCGGGACCAAGAAGTGGCAAAATGTTCACGAAACGCTCCGTGTCCCCCTCACGACACGCGAAGCAATCGTTTCCATCGGCCTATTCGGTGCCACTGGCACCGCCTATTTTGATAACGTCACCCTCGAAAGTGTTGAGAAATAAACCTCTTGCCACATCGATTCCATCGGAATTCTGCCCAAATTTAACCTAAAGTTCCTTAGTTGCGCATAACACCTAATTCCTAAATTCTTTTCAGGCTTCTTGAATGCCGCGTTTAGAGGGTTATTCTTTAGGTACACTAAACTGCGTAGTTTAGACAGACTTTAACGCGCAGATTTATGGAATTGTGGGATTTCGTCGGGTTCAGGCAACTGGCTGCGTTACAGCGAGTTGACCGGTATCAAGGAAACACGTTTAAAGGAAACATCGAGATGAAGTTTGATTTGCGAGTACATCGTCTGGCTGGCTTGATGCTAGCTGTCGTCGTGTATGCTGCACCGGCTACGGAAGCGGGCTGGGGCTCGTACGGAAGTTACGGCTCGTACGGAAGCAGTGGTGGAAGTTCAGGATCTTACAGCGCGCCGTATCGCGTTTCCTACGGAAGCCATGGATCCTCAGGCGGTAGCTATGGATCGTCCGGGGGAAGTTATGGTTCGAGCGGAGGCGGCCATCGTCATCCCATTTTGAGCGGTATCGCTCGAGGTCTGCACAACTTATTCCATCATCACCATCATCGAGCTGCTTATGGCAGTTACGGCAGCAGCGGTGGCTCCTCGGGGCACTCGTATGCTGGTTACACCTACGGTAGCTCAGGTGGAAGTTCAGGTTCGTATGTTACTGGTCATGGTAGCTCTGGGGGCAGCTCTGGGGGCAGTTCTGGGGGCCATCATTCGGCGAGCACCCTTTCCGCCACCAATCACTACGCTTTTTCTGCTTCGGGAAGCGCCATCGGCAATGAGGCTCATCTGACCATCGCGGTACCAGATGCTGCTCGCGTTTTTGTCAACGACAAGCCAACCACCAGCACCGGTCCGCTTCGACAGTATATCAGCCGTGGCCTGGATGCGGGTCGTTCTTACAAGTTTGAGATTCGGGCTGAAATGGAACGCGATGGGCAAGTGGTTACCGAGTCTCGCACTTTGGTGCTCACCGCTGGATCGCGCGAAGAAGTCGCTTTTGCGTTGCTGAGCCCAGATAAGCCTGTCGAAACCGCGCTGACATTAAACGTTCCGGCCGATGCAGAAATCACTTTGGCAGGAAACAATACCAAGGCGGAAGGGGAGACCCGAACCTTTAAGACGATGCAACTGAAACCAGGTCAAGTTTGGGACGATTACGAAATCATTGTGAAGTATCGTGCAGGCGATGAGCTGGTAACCAAACGCGAAAAAATTCGCTTGATCGCCGGAGACAACATCGAGCTGTCGATTGGATTCAACACCAAAGACCGCATCGCTTCCAAGTAATCGCCACAACAGGGGCGGGCAACGACCTATTTGCTTGTAAACTTGTTTGGCTGTAAGATTGAAAAGCTCCGTGCTCAAAAAGTACGGAGCTTTTTTCGTAAAGCTCAGATGTCTTACTGGATGCGAACACGTACAATTGTACGTGATCGATTTTTGATACTGAAGCGATGCGACGAAAAATTGATATAGCTAAAGAATCCTAGCGGATTTAGATTTTTCAACAATGAAAGGCTTAGGCCCAATGAGCCTGGGCTAACCCTGTCAACTCGTCTCTCCAACAGTCGCCGACAATCAATCGCTGCATGGGAATTGCGACTCGATGGAAGTATTTACCGCGGAGCTCAGCGACATGTGCCGGTCAAAAGTATCGATGCGGTGCCTATTAAAATCCGCTCTCTATTGCCCGTTGGGAATTCTGTTGCTCGTGCTACTTCCGGCAGCACTTTTGGCTCAATCCTCCTCGCGAGCGCCGAACTCTGTGAAAATGCCAACTCTGAAATCGATCGACGAATATCTCCTCTTTTATCCCTCCAAGTATCCTGAAGGGGATTGGGAGCCCGCCGAGCTCCCGCATCAAGATGTTTTTTTCCAATCGGCCGATGGTACCCAACTGCACGGTTGGTACTGTCCCGCCGCGAAGCCGCGTGGTTTTCTGCTTATCGCTCATGGCAATGCGGGGCACATCGCGCACCGCGCGAATTGGCTGCGATATCTACAGCGCGATTTGCAACTGAGTGTCTTCGCGTTTGATTATCGAGGTTATGGACGCAGCCGGGGAACGCCTAGTGTGCAGGGAGCTATCGACGATTCCGTTGCTGCGCGTGCCAAACTTCGCGAATTGGCAAACATCGAAGATAAAGACATGATCTTGATGGGCGAATCCCTGGGTGGGGCGATGGTGATTCAGTTAGCCAGTCAGTCATCCCCTAAGGCGCTTATCTTGCAGAGCACATTCCCTTCGCTCCGTGAAGTAGCCGCGGTGCATTTCCCCAATTTGGCTTGGATGGTATCGCGGCGGAAACTTGTGTCTGCCGATGCGATCACCAAGTATCAAGGTCCGCTGCTGATCAGTCACGGTCAAGAAGATCGCACGATCCCCCATGCACTCGGCAAGAAACTCTTTGATAATGCCAATGAGCCTAAACAATGGGTATCCATTCCAGGCGCCGATCACAACAATTGGTTAACGGAAGACTACCTGAAACGGCTCGATCAGTTTCTGCAAAAGCTGCCCTGACCAAGATCCAATAGGCAAATCTCGAACTCTCCAGCGGCACGCGTATCCAGCGTCACGGAACATACATCGCCCAGTTGTTGCATTCGCTACCGGCGTTACATCTTGCCTTTTTCGTTCGCTCAAGGTGCTCAAACGCTGGTGGAAATGACGATTTCGTCGAGCCCATCCGACGGAAATCGGTGGTAGACGAGCGTCTAAACTCGGTTTACTCGATTGACTTTTCCGATAACCACTGCTGGGCAATCGTCTGCGCGCGGGGCGAAATTCCTGAAGGATAACGTGTTGGATAATTTGGTATTGATCCTTTCTGCACATTGAGTATCGCTGTATGGCGAAGGACCGAAACACGACGAAAGCACCAATGCCGCCAGAGCGCAAGGTGACTGAAACGGAGGCAAATTCAACGGTGGAACCTCTAGCATGGAGCGGCAAGTGGCGTTTTGTGCTGAGTCTTGCGATAGCGATTCATGTGGTGGCCATCTTTGCTGAACCTTTTCGCTTTTTCACACGCAGCAGTCAACGGGCCTTTTCGCCAGATGCTGGTTACGTTCGGGGTTCCTTATCCGCCTACATTGATTTCGCCTATCTGCATCATGGATATTTTTTCTTTGCGCCCAATCCAGGTCCAAGCCACCTGATCTCCGCTCAGATCGGCAAAGTAACACCGCCGAGTCAACCGAAAGAGATTGTCCTCCCGGACAAAACGGTGCAGTGGCCGCGACTGTATTATCATCGGCATTTTATGCTGAGCGAATTTCTGCACAATTCTTTCGCCCCGCTGGAGCGTCCAGAAGAAGCGGCTTTCGATCCGGGGATCGATCAGCAATGGCGTCGCGATCGAGAGCTTTATGTCGCGGTGAAATCCTCCATCGAGAATAGGTTTCGCGTCTTGGAAAAAACGGACGAAGTCTCGATTCGTCGAATCGAACATGCCTTGCCAAATGATATCCAAGTCTATCAGGAGAAGTGGAAGCTGAATGATCCACGACTTTATATCGTTCTGCCCGAGAGTTTCGCGGATCAAGAACCTGCATTGACACCCGTTCCTGTACCACCTCCACCCAACCCTTCAACGCCATTTCCCTTGCAAACCCTACCGGGCGCAGAAGCGTTGGAGGGAATACCATGAAACCTAAAGCCTTGCAGCTCCCGCCACAGGTCGCTTCCAATTCAGCGGGTACACATTGGCTCGCGCGCGGCCGGGGCTATTTCCACGACCTAAACACCGCCTGGAATCAATTTTGGTTCCGACCGATATTGCCTCATACTCTGGGCTTTATGCGCATTGTCACCGGTTGCATGCTGGTTTATATGCACGTGGTTTGGGGTAGCGACTTACTGGCCTTTCTAGGTCCCGATGCATGGCTCACTGGGGATGTTGTGCGACAGATTCACCAGGGGGATTACACATGGAGCTATCTCAATCACATCGAGTCTCCTGCGTTGTTGTGGGGACACCACATCGTGATGCTTTTAGTCGCTGTCTGCTTTATGCTCGGGCTGGGCACACGCCTCACCGCTCCACTAGCTTGGTTTCTGAATTTGATGTATTGCCATCGCCTAACTGGTCATCTGTTTGGACTTGATCAGGTGATGATGTTGCTTCTGATGTATTTGATGTTGGCACCTTGTGGTTCGGTCTATTCGCTGGATGCCTGGCTTAGACAAAAACGGGAGCACGCCGGCAAATCATCGACGTGGTGGTTGCCCGCTGCGGCCCCCACTTCGGCCACTCAAATTGCCACACGCTTGATCCAACTCCATCTGTGCATTATTTATCTGTTCGGCGGGATCAGCAAATTGCGAGGAGAGATGTGGTGGGACGGAAGCGCGTTGTGGTATGCAATCGTAAACTGGGAGTACCAATCGATTGATGCCGTTTGGCTGGGCCATTATCCAACGCTGTTGGGGGCACTGGCGCATATCACCATCTTCTGGGAAACCTTTTACTGCGCAACAGTATGGCCTCGCTTCACCCGACCGTGGACGATCGGTTTAGCGATCGCTGTGCACACCGGTATTGCCTTCGGATTGGGTATGATTACGTTCGGACTGATGATGATTGTGGCTAACTTGAGTTTCATTTCACCGCAAACAACTCGATCGATGCTTGCCAAAATAACAGAGCGCCCCTCAAGAGAAACCTGAGGAGCGCTGCGATGCGGCGTAGGCTATGCCCCGTACTTACCGAGTCGGCCTGCATTGGCTAGGGCCAAAGTCATCAGATATTGGGCTTCAAAATGTCCCAGGCCTCCAGTGATACATGTCGACTCATTGAACGCGTGGTGGGGATCGGGACGGCAACAGTCCGAGACCAACAAGGTGGGAACAGGATGCCAGGAGTGGCTTTTTAGATAGCTCGGCGTGCTGTGGTCACCGGTGACGATGAACACATCGGGCTTCAGTGCAGTGATCCGTGGCAGGATGCCATCGAGTTCTTCGATGCGTTTAACTTTTTCTGCGAAGTTACCATCTTCACCGGTGCTGTCGGTGTACTTGAAATGAATAAAGAAGAAGTCGTAATCTTTCCATGCTTGTTCGAGGACATCGATTTGCTCGGCCAGTGTGTGCGCTTTGCCGATGACATCCATGCCAACGAGTCGAGCCAAGCCTTTGTACATTGGATAGACGGCGATCGCAGCGGATTTCAGTCCGTAGACTTCTTTGTAACTGGGCAAAGCTGGCTTGCCGGCAAACCCGCGCATCGTATGGAAATTAGCCTTGGGATGTCCGGCAAGAATTTTCTTAGCCTGCGCTAAAAATTCTTTGGCAACCTCAGCCGTCTTGGCGCTAGCAGCATCTGCAGGTCGAGGATCAAGCGGTGGGACCCCCGTTTTTTGTGGATCGGTATCGAGCACATTGCCACCGAGTCCTTCTCCGCGGAATACGACCACGAAGCGATGTTCTTTCACAGGCTCCACAAAGATCTCGATGCCAGGAATTTTGACTTGTCGCAAAGAGATCGCCAGAGGTGCACTTTCTTCGGATGAAATGCGACCAGCGCGACGATCGGTGATATTGCCATTGGCATCGATCGTGCAAAAGTTGCAACGAATCGCGACATCGCCCGGCTTGAGTTCGAACCCGATGCCGGTTGCTTCCAAAGCGCCGCGACCGATTTGATATTTGAGTGGATCGTAACCGAACAATCCGAGGTGCCCAGGCCCACTTCCGGGAGCAATACCGGGCTTAACGGGAATACTGGCTCCCTGGACGCCGCGTTTTGCCAATGCATCCAAATTGGGTGTTTTGGCTGCTTCTAATTCTGTTGGACCGCCAAGTTCCATCGGCAAGCCACCTAGGCCGTCGGCAACGAACATGACAATTTTCGAAGCATTGGTCAAAAACAACTCGCGGGTTAAATCATGAATATCCATGGAAAACCATCTCTCAAGAAAACAAATCCAAGTGCACAAATTACAACTTGCGACTTTATTTATCACATTCTGCTGTGGTTACCAATGGGATGCCCGCCGACTCCTACCAGAATCTTATCGCCTGACGGATCCACTCGATATCCCGCGGACTCTCGTCGAGGACGGCTGGTTTACAGGGTGGGTGTGGTAGTGGGAATTCGCGGAAAGCGGTATCTTGATGATCGTCAGGGTATTTAGGAACTACCCTGTTTGGTTTTAGGCCTGGTTGGTTTTAGGCCTGGTTGGTTTTAGGCCTGGTTGGTTTTAGGTGCCACGACTGAGTTGGAAATTGTTAAGGAAAGGCGATTGCCGTGGAAATGTTGCGATTCGATCCATCAGGTGCTTATATCGGTGAACATGGGCTCCATGTTTCTCAAGTGAATGCCCTTTTGCCTCGCTTGCACACGATACGTCAAGAGATTTGTGGCCCCGAATTGGAGATGCTTGCCGGCAAACTTCCGATACCCGCCGAGTACCAACCACTGGATGCCGGATTTTTTCCACTTCCGGAAAAGTTGCTTGCGGAGTATCAAGCGGATCGCAAAGGGAGCGAACTGGGACGTATTTTTAAGTTAGCCCATCACTTGCATGCCGCCGTCGATCGAGTCGTGGTTCTGGGCATCGGCGGTTCCTACATGGGTGCCAAAGCTTTGTTGGACAGTTGCTGCCAACCTTTCTTTAATGAACTGTCGCGCGGCGATCGGGGCAGCAAACCTCGGATGTATTTCGAAGGGAATAACGTCGATAACGATGCCTCTCAAGGTCTGTTACATCTACTGGGCGCACATCATGGTAAAGTGGCCACGGATGAATTAGAGCGTTGGGCGTTGGTGGTGATTTCTAAGAGTGGCGGGACCCTCGAAACAGCGGCCGCGTTGCGGCAGTTCATGTCGGCGCTCGAAAAGAGCTGTGGCGGTGACCCAGAGTGGTTGAGAAAATTATTGATCGCCGT
>JBIKMB010000315.1:0-5709 GCA_044359485.1 Pirellulaceae bacterium
GAGTTGAGGGGTAAGATTCAATAGTTTTTGCTCAGCTGTTTTTGCTCAGCTTCTGAGCGATTCGGACTCTTTTCTTTTTGGGACTTGATTTGGGTGCGGGGCGAATAGAGACGGCCGCAAAACGCGGGGGGAGACAAAAGAAATCGGAATCAGCCTCGATGAGCAAGGGAGCGAGATAGGTGCTACAAGACGGTTTTAGCGCATAAATCGAATCATCGTTACAACCGTGCCAAGATGTTGCAATTTGCCGTGAAATAAGCTTTGTGAATAGCGAAACGAAACCCACCCAACTAGCATGAAATGAATACCCCCATAATGTGCGATACAGGGGGGCTCTAAAACAACTTGAGTTTCAGCTTATGATTCGTCTCGGTGTAGTGGGTTTAGGGTACTGGGGGCCCAACTTAGTTCGCTGTTTTTCGGAACTAGCGGATTGCAAAGTAACGGCATTTTGCGATCAGAACATCGACCGATTATTGATGGTCAAGAATCGATTTCCATCGATTCAGCCATTTGATAATTACGATGAACTTTTGGCATCGAACATTGTGGACGCGTTGGTCATTGCGACTCCGACGGCGACCCATTTTCCACTGGCTCGTAAAGCTCTTAAACAAAGAATCCACGTTTTTGTCGAAAAACCGCTGGCTCAAACGGTCCAAGAATGTGAGCAATTGATTGAAGAGGCCGCTCTTAATCAGGTGACTCTTTTCGTAGGCCACATATTTTTGCATGCTTCGCCGGTCGCAAAGTTACGCGAATTGATCGTGTCTGGCGAACTTGGCAACATCAACTACATCAGCAGTCGGCGACTGAATCTGGGGCCAGTACGAAAAGATGTCAGTTGCCTATATGACCTCGCTCCGCACGACATATCGATGATGTTGTATCTCTTAGGTGAGCAACCGCTGAGCGTTGGATGTTCGGGATTGGCGCATTTGAATGAAGGCATTCACGATGTGTGCAATTTGAATTTGATGTTTCGCGGGAATCGTATGGGGATGATCCACGTTAGTTGGCTTGATCCGCGGAAAGAGCGGGTGTTGACGGTGGTCGGCGATAGGAAAATGGCCGTTTATGACGACCTTGATCAGGAGAAGATCAAGGTTTTTGACAAAGGAATTAGAACTCCTTTGCATCCCTCCAATTATGCTGAATTCCAGATCTCATATCGATATGGCGGCAGTTACAGCCCTTTTATTCAAGAGCGAGAACCGCTGAAATCGGAATGCGAAGCGTTCATTCATAGTATTTCGAGCGGCCAAGTACCATTGACCGATGGCAGAAATGGATTGCAAGTTGTCGAGGTCCTGGATGCCGCGCAGAAGTCCCTTTTGAGTTGTGGTGGTCAGATCCAGTTGGCATCTTCTATCGTCAATGTCAAGATGGCGAGTTGATATGTCAGTTAGCGTGATTGTGGAGAAAGGATGTCTGTCCGAATTCATCCGACAGCTTTAGTTGAGAGTGCAGAGATTGGCAGTGGATCGAGTATTTGGGCATTTGTCCATGTGATGAAGGGCTCCAAACTTGGTTGCAATGTCAATGTGGGCGATCATGCATTTATTGAAGCGGGAGCGATAATTGGTAACAACGTCACGATTAAAAATCAAACCATGATTTGGGAAGGTGTTCATATTGAGGACGATTGCTTTATCGGACCTCGTGTGACCTTTACCAACGATTCCAATCCTCGGTCGCCACGCATGGCCAGTAGTCAGCGCAAATATAGCCAAAAAGAAAATTGGCTAACACGTACAACTGTACGTAAAGGCTGTTCCATTGGCGCTGCAGCGACGATTTGTCCCGGTGTAGTCTTGGGTGAATATTCCATGATTGCCGCTGGGGCAGTTGTGACAACCGATGTGAAGCCGTTCGCGTTGATGATGGGAGTGCCAGCACGTCATGTTGGCGATGTTTGCTTGTGCGGCGAGAGATTAGCGGGGCCCCATGCGGAAACCGACTGCCAAATCTGTGGTCTGAAAGCGGCCGAGCGGGTGTCCACCCTGTGTTTGAACGCAATGAATGGTTGATCGAATCTATTTCAAAAGTATGTAAATGCATATGAACGCGCCACTCATGATATCCAAAGAACCTATTCCACTCGTCGACTTGGCAACTCAGTCGCAAAAAATTCGCGATGAAGTTTTGCGACGTATGGCGGATGTGATCGATCATGGTCGCTACATTTTGGGAGCTGAGGTCGATGAATTCGAAGCCAAATTCGCACGCTATTGCCAAGCGGCTCATTGTATCGGTGTCGCCAATGGTACCGATGCGTTACACTTGGCTCTGCGAGCTTTAGAGATTGGACCAGGCGACGAGGTTATCACGGCGGGTAATTCTTTTGCCGCTACCGCGTTTGCCATCGCATACACTGGAGCAAAAGCCGTTTTTGTCGATATTGGCGAGGATGATTACAATTTAGATCCTTCGCTGATCGAAGCGGTGATCAGCGAAAAAACGAAAGCCATTATTCCCGTGCATCTTTACGGAAATCCGGCGAGGATGTTTGAGATTTGTGCGATCGCAAAACGCTATGGACTCAAAGTTGTCGAGGATGCGGCACAGGGACATGGAGGTGAAATACAGGGGAAACGGGTAGGGAGTTTTGGCGATATTGCTTGTTTTAGTTTCTATCCTGGGAAAAATCTGGGTGCGTTTGGCGATGCGGGCGCCGTCACCACAAATTGCAGTGAGCTAGCTGAGAAATTGAGGTTGCTGCGAAACTATGGGCAGCGAGTAAAAAATCGTCATGATCTACTCGGGTACAATTGCCGCCTCGATACCCTCCAGGCGTGCGTTTTGCTCACCAAGATGCAGTACATTGAGCAGTGGACAGAGCAACGCCGTGAGGTAGCTCGATGGTATCAGGAGGAGTTACACGATACCGGGCTCATTCTACCTGTATTACCTCAGAACGCTCGACATGTTTTTCATCTCTACGTAGTACGGCACCCAGAAAGAGACCGGGTGATCACAAGTTTGGCGGCTGAAAATATTTATTGTGGGATTCATTATCCCAATCCACTTCCAACGGCAGCGCCCTTTCATGATTCGATGACTCATCCGTTGGGTTTGCCCCATGTTACCCAATTCGCCAAGGAAATTTTTTCTCTACCGATGTATCCTGAGTTGACCCGTCCACAAGTTGCCCGGGTTGCCGATTCGATTCGCCGTCTGAGACTCGTTGAGGCCAAAGCTCTATGAATTCAAGTCTGAAGTCGCAAGAACTGATGGAGCCCATTCAAGGAGCTAAGGAAAGAATGGGGGCGATCTCCACGACGGGAAAAGTGGAGACAGGAAGAACCTTTTCCCAGCGTATTGTCGCGTTTCGCCGGCCATTGGAGTTGTCGCTCAATTCGTTGCTGCAACTTCCGTTTGTCTATTTTCGATTGATCGCTGGTTGTATCCTCATTGCCGGGGTACTGACTTGGATTGCATTGTTAGCGTGGCCACGTAGTTATCAAAGCGAAGCGAAAATATTGATTTTGGTTGGTAGAGAGAGTGTGTCGTTGGATCCAACGGTAACCACCAGTCAAACCCTGTTTTTGCAAAAAACGCAGGAAGAGGAAATCAATTCGGCGTTGGATATTTTGACCAGCCGCGCCGTGGCAGACAAGGTTGTCGAAAAAATCGGGGCTGAAGCCATCCTAGATGGTTACCTTCCCAGTGAGGGGACAGGATCTGCCTCAACTTTTGAAATCGCATTCGATAAGGTCAAGAGTTTAGGGAGAGGCATGTTTGATACGATCTTACTAACGTCTGGCTTGCGCGACCCGCTCAGCAATCATGAACTGGCTGTAATGCGAGTTTTAGGAGCCTTGGAAATTGAAGCTCCGAAGAAATCAACCACCATCACCATTCATGCCGAATCGAAATCACCCGCTATGGCTCAAGCAATTGCTCAGACGGTGATGGACACCTTCATGGAACAGCATTTGATCGTAACCAAAACGAAGGGTTCGAAACAATTTTTTACCACCCAGAAAATCGATGCAGAAAAAAGCCTGCATGAATTGCTCACCAATAAGAGCCTCTTCATGACAGAGCGGAAAATTGTTTCTGTCGATGCAAATCGGACGTTGTTAAAAGATCAACTAGGGGCAATAGATCGTGACCTGATTGTCGCAGTAGGCGATTTAACGCAAACCAAAGCGGAAATCGATGAACTGCGTCGGGGCAAAGATGGCTTGGCAAGCGAAATCGTCGCTAGCAAACTGGAAGCATCCGACAATACATGGAGTGGTATGCGGCAGCGTGTGTATGAATTGGAGCTTCTCGAACAAAGCCAAGCTGCGATTTACACCGAAGCTCATCCAACATTGATGAAAACTCGGGAACAATTGGATGGTGCGAGAGCAATTCTGGAAAAGCTAGATAGTGAACGTATGGATGAGAGCACAACACCGAATCCGGTGGTTTTACAAATGGAAGAGCAATTGCAGTTGCGATTGGCCAAGCTGGAAGGGCTAAAGTCGATCATCGAAGAGAAGAAGTCTCAAAAAATGGCTGTTGAAGATCAGATTCGTGAGTTACTAGAGGTAGAAGTGACATTGACTCGTATGGACAACGAGATCGCAGTGGCGACCAGCAAACTGCGGCAATTCTCAGAGAAAGAGAATGAAGCGATGGTCATCGATGAATTGCAAGCCGAACGCATCACGAACGTCAGCATTTTTCAGCCCGCTTCTTTTGTAGAGCGGGCTCTTAAACCCAATAAACCATTATTGGCTGCTGCGGGCATCATGATGGGACTGATGGGTGGCATAGGCTTGGCGTTTTTAAAAGAAATCAGCGCGAAGACGATACGCAGTGTCGAGCAGGCTGAGCAAATTTTAAAGCAGCCTGTCATCGGAAAAATCAAGCGGGCGAAGCATCCTCCCATTCGCGTGGGAAGAAAAACGGCGATGACCGAGGAATTGCGACGCGATTGCGGCGGTATAGTGTCGCAAATCATGATGGGCACCTCGACCAATCCTACGGCCGAGGATGCATGTCGCATGGTTGGCGTCTTGGGCATTCATCAGGGTGCCGGGGCTTCGACCGTCGCGCTGGCACTATCGATCACCGCAGTGCATGACTTTGGATTGAAGACAATTTTAATCGATGGGAATTCTTCCAACGGCGAATTGACTAGCAAGTGGGCGAAGAAGGGTGTGGCTGGTTTGAAGGAACTTGTGGAAGGTGATGTTCCGCCACTGGATTGCCTGCAACCTTTAGACGAGACGGGCGTTGAGTTTGTCGCAACCAGTGCGGACAATAAGACCACGCTGAGCAAGAGTAGCGGTTGGAAAGGGAGATTAGCGGCGATGATGCAATGGAAGCAGCATTGCGAATTGATCGTGATCGACCTCTCATCGGCAGACGCAATGAGCCAAGCGACCGTTCTTGCCAGCAAGTTGGATGGCATCATCGTGGTGGCGGAATCCGGAAAAACAGAATCGGGTTCAGCCGAGGCGATGTTTGAACGCTTGCACTCAGGAAACGCAACAATTTATGGGATCGTTCTCAACAAAATGCAAAGCGCCGTGCCCCAGTGGTTTGAGAATTTGTTGGGCTTGAAAAGCTAGGTAGTATCGAAATTTATGATATCTAGCGAAGCCCTGGACCGTCATGTTCTACCAGCGTCACCAACCATGGCCTCGTCCGCCCATTCCCTTTCCAGGCAAAGCTATTGGCTGATGATTGCCGTTGTTTTTTCGGTCCTCA
>JBIKMB010000316.1:0-5671 GCA_044359485.1 Pirellulaceae bacterium
GATGATGAATTACCTCGGTACAGGCTATTCGTTTGGAATCCATCGGCTGGCCGAAACCTTTCATCCTAAAACCAAACGGAAACGCCCCGTGCATATTCTGATCGTCAGCGATAACGATATCTTTCATATGCTTGAAGAAACAGGAAATGGCCGCCAAGGTTGGGACATTGCCAAGGAAGCGATTCAGTTTTGTGGTGGAGGGGGAACGTATCTTCTCGAATTGCGAGGTTATGCCTCAGCCATCGATAAGGCAACCGAGAAAAAGATCGATAGGATGCGGGAAGATGGTTGGAGCGTCGCCATAGTCAATTCGATGGAAGACTTGGTCGAGTTCGCAAGAAATTTCAGCCGTAGCCAATATCACCTGAAAAAATGCTAGAAGGAGAAGAGTTTATGGAAAGGGAGGGGCCAGAATTAGGACTTATGTTACGGCGATTGAGTGAATGTCCAGAAGATTTTATTGCGGTAGCCAGCGGCGAGAAATGTAGTGGCACCGTGTGTGCCATTGTGTCCGATCATTTTCGCGAATATGCGGAAGATAATCCGATTCGCGACAACCATTTTTTGGGACAGCTTCTATCCGCGAAACAAACGCCCAAACACGCCCGCTTTCTTGGGCTGCTGAACGTTTCAATTTGGATGTTCCATGATGACTGGTTTCTAGAGCGGCCCGAACTGGCAGAAGCAACCTGGCGATTTCTGCAAAGCGATGGCATTCCACAGCTCTCCGCGTTGGTCAAGCCGGAGCACTGCGTTTCTGATCCTGATCGCCGAGAAGAGTTCGTTCGATTTTGTCTAAGTCGCATCGGTTTACGACCAAAAGATGAATCGCTGGTGACCGCCTCGGATCGCTTGGCGTCCCTGAACAGTATTGAACGCAAACGAATTCTGCAGGAAACTGCCGAGGCTGAAAAAAGAGCTCGAGAGATTCGTAAAGCGATGGAGGCAGCTAAAGCGGCGGAGTCGGCGAGCCGTTACGGAGAGTAGATTATTTGGTTGTATCGATAGAGTATCATGCTATGCATCCTGAATTATCGGAACAAGAGCGATTTCCCATGCTATCCCCAGTGGGACGCGAGTTTCTCTATCACATGCGGCAGCATGCATGTGCGCCTCTATGGAACTGGCCCAACGGCGAACAGCTGAATCAGCAAGGCCTTGAACTTGTACAACGATTTCATCGCGATCTTTCCGCTCCTCGCGATTCTGAATCATGCGAGCACCCCCGTTGGCTCAAGGAGTATGTCGACCGCTGTTTACAAGAGGTTCCCTTCTACCGTCAACGAACCCGTTTGGGAACAAGTTTCCAAGATATACCGAGTTGTTCGCGGCAAGACCTCGCACCCCGCGTGTGGGACTTTGTACCTGATGATATGCCGTTAGAAGAACTGATTACCTTCTCCAGCAGCGGGACCACAGGCTATCCGACACGAACGGCTCATCATCCATTTTCCGCAGCCTGCGGTGTTCCGTTGATAGAATACGCTCTACGGGAACTGCATGGTATAACTCTGCTCCGCGGAAGCGACCGCGTGGCCATTTTGAATATCGCGGCTTTCCCCGAGGCAACCACGACAGCAATTGTTGTCGCCTTCTTGGAAGAAGCGGGTTGCATTCGTGTCAATCTTGATCCTGCTCCGTGGCGCTCGACCGAGCACCGCGCAGAGTATATCAATCATTGGAAAGCGCCGATTTGGCTCGGTGATCCCATCGCGTTTCGCGCTATGGAACAAATCGCTGTTGATTATCAACCGCAAGCGATTATTTCGAGTATTATGCATCTCAACGAGAGCTATGCGGATCATCTGCGTCGAAAATATGGTTGTCCGGTGATCGATCTGGTTGCAATGACCGAAGCGGGGATCATCGCGGCGCGGACACGACACGGCCACCGAGTTTTACCGCATGATATCTTCGTTGAAATTCTCGACCTGAACGACCGCCCATGTCCACCAGGAGTTAGAGGTGAAATCACGCTCACTGGCGGCCGCAATCCGTTCCTGCCGTTGTTGCGATATCGAACCGGGGACTTCGCTGCCTTGGATATCATCGATGGCCATCGCACTCTGCTAAATTTTGCGGGCCGCGAACCGGTCGAATACGCGACAGCCAGCGGGCGAGTTGTTCACAGTATGGAGGTGATTCGCTTAATGCGACGTTATCCCATAGCACATTATGCTCTAAGAAACACCAGTGAGACCGATTATGAATTATCGATCCAAGGAGATGTGGATCGATGTGCTTTCGAGCAGGAGGTGCGCAGTCTGCTGGGACAGTCGACCGCCATTTCTTATCGATAGTGCCTGGTCTTCCTGACGCAATCGATCTCCTTTGAATGGCTTGGCTCTGAATGAGCAGGCATTGCTGTGTCTATCAGAGGGCGAAGTCGAAGCGAGATTCATATTTCTTTTTGCGAGAATTTCGCAATCGAAATGAAATCAAGCTGAGAAAAAGTTACCATGATGGAGGATGTGCTTGGCTGGTACGACCGCATTACGGCCACGCTTCCGGCCCCGCTTCCAGTGCGCCTGTTACTTTATTCTTTATGGGATCTGCAATGATTGCCGGACGCTTATCACCATCGATAACCTGCCGAAGGGGACTCTGCCTCGGCTATCTTTTGAGTTTGGTTTTTAGTCTGGTCTTCTACCGAGTGGTTCTGTCGGAGGAATCGCAAGCAACCCAGAATGCGAATCGTGTTCCATGGACGTCGTCTCGCTTGGTCGGCACGCCTGAGCCGCCAAATCCCTACCTGTTGGTGCCCGCATTCCCCAATCTGAAATTTGACGAACCGATGCAAGTTCGTTGGTCGGCTGAACTGCAACGCTACTTTGTGTGCGAATTACACGGCAAAATATGGAGTTTCACACCTCAGGAAAATAAGGATGCCGCGGATTTGGTGATTGATTTAAGGAGCGATCTCAAATCCTTTGACGCGAAACGAAGCAATGGCGTCCAGGATGTGTACTCGATCGTTTTGGATCCAGATTTTTCCGAGAATCGATATATTTATGTTTGTATGGTCTTTTCCACCAAACTTGGCAAACCGCTCGAAGATGGAACACGCGTCTCGCGTTTTACCATCGTGGGGGAATCGATTCCCAAAATCGATCTTCAATCCGAGGTGCCGATTATCGAATGGCTTGCCGGTGGCCACAATGGTTGCGACCTACTGTTCGACAACACGGGCTGCCTATTGATCAGTACCGGCGATGCGACCGAACCAAGTCCTCCAGACCGCTTGAAAACTGGACAAGATATTTCCGATTTACTTTCCAGTATCCTGCGAATTGATGTTCGAGGAGCGACCAAGGAGCGCCCTTACCAAATTCCACAGGACAATCCCTTCTTGAATGTTCCGAAGGCTCGTGCAGAAGTTTGGGCTTTCGGTTTCCGCAATCCATGGCGCATGAGTATCGATCTCGCTACCAATACATTGATTGCGGGCGATGTGGGCTGGGAAAAATGGGAAATGATTCATCGCATTGAAAAAGGGGGAAATTATGGCTGGAGCGTTCGTGAAGGAAACGAGTTGATTCAAGACGACGCACCCATGGGTCCATCTCCCATCAAGGCTCCATGGGTGGCGCTCTCGCATGCGGAAGCCGCTTCGATCACCGGTGGCTTCGTTTATCGCGGCACGAAACTGAAGGCCATCCAAGGGCATTATTTATTCGGCGATTGGGTCAACGGTAGAGTTTGGGCGATCCCTGTTGATCAGTCTGACTCGCAGCGTGAGGTAGCCAGCAGTACCTTGCGGCTGATCGCCTTTGAGCCGGATGCTCACGGTGAACCGCTGATTGTCAATCATCTTAAGCAAACGACTTTGTATCGCTTGGTCAACAACGATCTTTATGAGCAACAAACCGTCGAAAGTCAAACCTTTCCACGAAGGCTCAGTGAGACCGGATTGTTTCAGTCGGTTGCGGAGCAGATTCCTGCGGGGGGTGTTCTGCGGTTTTCTATCAATCACCCCATGTGGCAAGATGGAGCCTCGGCCGCACATTATCTAGGACTTCCGAATGATTCAACAATCAAAGTGTACCAAGTTCCGCAAGCTTTAGAGAATATGGCGATGTTCGAGAGTCGATTGCATTATCCTGCCGGAGCCGTGCTCGCGAAGTCTATTCGTTGGAAAGAAAGACTGGTTGAAACCCAGCTTTTGCACTTCGATGGTTCAAGGTGGCACGGTTATAGCTATATCTGGAACGAGGATCAAAGCGATGCAGAACTGGCACCGCGAGAAGGGAAAGAACTGATTTTACAAGACGAATCGCCCAAGCGATGGCGTGTTCACAGTCGCACAGAATGTTTTCAATGTCATAATCCTTGGCCCGAAACAACCTTGGCATTTACACCGGAGCAGTTGCATCAAGAATCGCGAGGAGAGGATTCAGCGTGGGTGCGATTGAAACGCCAGGGATTTGTGCAAACATTGGATGCCAAACGCGAGCCGACCTCTGCCGAAAATTGCGTGCGCATTACCTTGCGCGGCGATAAAGCGGCATCGATCGAAGATCGTGCTCGCTCCTACTTGCATGTGAATTGTGCGCATTGTCATCAATTCGGAGCGGGAACGGGAGTCGCTATACAATTGCGAAGACCCGACTCCCTGGAATCGATGAAGATGTTGTCCAAAACTCCAGAGAAGGGAGCCTTTGGAATAAAGGATGCGAAGATTGTCGAAGCGGGAAGGCCCGAAACCAGCATCTTGCTCTATCGTATGGCATCTTCGTCCGTGGGCCGCATGCCCCATATCGGTTCGCGCGAAGTCGATTTCGAAGCCATTGCGTTGATCGCAGAGTGGATTCGGTCACTAAGTACATCCTCAGATGCGCTGTCCGACGATTTGCAGCATGACATGGATGCCTTGGGTCATGAAATTTTGCAGTCGGCTTCGCAATTAGAAAGTGGCGACCCCAAGGCAGAAAGCTCTGAGCAAGAGGTAAAGGCCCGGGCAAGGCGACAGCTCGCGCTGCAGTTAGCGATTTTGGCTGCCAAAGAGAAAATGGCCAAGAGCGAGAACGCCGAGAAAAAGAATGTTACGACCGAGAAGTTAGAATCCGTAGCGTCCAATGGACTTTCGCTTGCGGTGCTCAAGCGATTAGCGACCGATGAGGACACTGTTATCAGCAGCCTTTTCGAGGCTTACCTACCTGAGAAAGAACGAGTCAAACGCCTGCATGCTGGAACTCGATTCAGCGACCTGGAGGAGTGGGTCGGCGATCCTGAGCGAGGGAGCAAGTTGTTCCGCGAGCAAGGTCGTTTGCAATGTTCGCGCTGCCATCAGGTTGGCAGCGATGGGGGACGCATTGGTCCGAGCTTTGATTCGATCGGGCGAAGATTAACCAGATCGCAATTGTTCGAAGCAATTGCTGAGCCATCACGACAAATCGATACAAAATATCAAACGCTGCGGGTGATGACGTCAGATGGAGTTGTGTTCACAGGACTCGTGGAATCGGAATCGCCAGAGGAATTGGTGATCGTTGCAGCGACCGGTGAGAAACACATTTTACCCAGCGCTGAGATCGCCGAGCGAAAGGTTGAAAAGCTATCCTTGATGCCCTCTGGAATTCTTGAGCAATTAACGGCTCAGGAATTGGCCGACCTACTTGCTTATCTTGGTTCGCTGTAGGTCGTGCAGATGCGAGTGATTCCGTGACGATTG
>JBIKMB010000106.1:0-18657 GCA_044359485.1 Pirellulaceae bacterium
GCTAGATTTCCTTGATTTCGGAGTTGCACAATCGCAGCGGCGACATCCGCGGTGACGCCAGGAATGCGTTGCAATTCGGCTTCCGATGCGTACATCACATCGACCCCATCGGAGGCCATTGTTGCCGAGACCACTTCGTTGAGAGTGGATCTTAATCGATCGGTCGAAAGTTCTCCCTGGTAACTACCCAGTCGCAATCGCGCGACGTCAATTTTCATAATCTCGCGACGCGAATCTTGAATGCGTCGCGCCAACCAAACGGCGCTGCGGTGCCTTCGACTGAATCGCCCCAATTCGTCCGAGGCAATGCGCGTGGTTGCGTAGGCATCGGCTCCAGTGCGATCGATCAAGCTGAAGCGAACTGAACCAGGGGTGCTCTGGTCGAGCAATTCGGCGAGCGCGGGCATCAAGGAACGGCGAGCAGGCCCGTTCGATAGCACGATCAAGCTGACTCGGTGCTTATGAACCAATTCACCAATTTTGGTGACCACCGCCGCTTTGGTCTCCGCTTTTCCGCCCTGACAAGCGATTTCCTCGATCGCTAACACCTGTCCTTGTGGGCCGATGATGGCAACGGGAGCAAGCTTCGGACCTACAGCATCAATGCACAAAATCGTATGTCCGCGCAACGGGCGTTGTGTCACAAAGGCTGAAAAATGCTCACCAGCCTGCAACAACAACTTCTCATGCGCTTGATCTTCCAACTCAGCAAATACATCTTGTTCGATACGAGGCAACACTACTCGCCCCAAGGCCTCGCTGGCTACCTCATCCATCCACGCAGTCAATGGATGCTGAGGGGGAACCAACGATTCGGTTGCCAATAACACCAAGCCAGCGCGATCATAATCAAGCGTGGTTTTAATCAATTGGGTTCTCTGACCCCTGGCCAACATCACCACTTGGTAACTCGAAAGTTTATGCAGCGGCTTTTTCAGACCATCGTACGGTTGCAACATCGATTGCAACCAACGCCGACGACGCTGCCGAGGAGTGAGTCGGACTTCCACCTTCGCTTTCTTCCCCTTGCCTTGCGGCGGAGTAGAAACGCTGGCGGCTTGCGTGGTGGCCGACTCAGAGGAAGAGATTTCCTGCCCAGTAACGGGTAAGCCGGTGCCGGCTGCCTCAGTAGTTTGCAGGCCGGAGCTTTCTTGGAGGATCGCTTCAGACAATTCCGATTCAGAGCCGAGCACATCTTCGGCAGCAGTTAGCCCTTCGACGTCCCCTTCACTCTCCAATTCTTCATCCGCTTGCGGCAACAATTCTTCAACCAAGTCCTCGCTCGCGAGAGCCACCTCAGGCAATTTGTGCTCTTCATGTTGCTCGGCTGCCACAGCCGCCGCGATCGAGGCGGCTGACGTGGAACTGGCAGAATCTGCATCGACTTTAGCCGTAGCTCCCGCTTCCTCTTTTACCAACTCGGCAGCTAGAACTCCCTTTTTGGAAATCTGCCGGCGTAGTTTGGTCAAAAGGGCTGGATTTTCGCTCAGTTTTAACACGAGCAGATGTCGGACCTGGCCCAGTACAGCCTCAACCTGGCTGGCTTCTATTCCGAATTGAGACACGACCCAATTCGACAAATGTTCGGCAGTTGGTACTTCGTTGGATTGCAAAGCATCCAATACTTTCGCCGCTTGTGGATGACGTTCGGCGAAAGTAAACGAATTTTTCTTGGAATGCAGAGGTCTGAGTAAACGATCGATTTCTCGCGCTGTTCGCGCCTCTTGAACGGCTTTCTCTAAGCCAGGGATTTTGTAGGAAGACTGGTTGATTTCTTCCAGTCCCTTCCGCTGCGCCTCAGCTAGTGCGGATTGTCTCTCCAAAATCCCTTTGAGACGCCAGAGTGTCTTTTCAGGCAAGCTACCCGATTCATCAGCTCTAAAACTGCTGATAAATGGGGGCTGATACCCTTGAGACAATAACTCAACCGCAACACGCAGTTGTTCTGGTGGTAGTTGTAACTCAGTCGCGATAGATGACAGATCGATCATGGTCACGATCTTACTAGAACCTCAGCGTTAACAGCATGGTGGCCTGACAACGCTCAAAAAAAAGCATGCATCGGAAAGTCGGAAAAGCCTGCAGGAAGCCGGGAATCTAAGGCAGTGGCAATCGATTGTCAAGCGTTTAGGGGTTTTGCAAGCAAATAATGTTCAGTAATAAAACTGCCAAAAAACGATGTAAATCTCCCCAAATTCTTAAGCCGCAATCTTCCTTTAACCGATACATCTTGACAACCGGGCTCGAAGTGCGCTCGCAAAGGGCGGGCGAGAGTCGAAACGTCATTGAATTTCCCTTTAGGAAGTAAACCTCTCGGAAAAAGTCCCGAGCGCAAGGCCCATTATGAGGCCCCAGAATGCGTATCGGGTCGCGAAGATTTTGTCCGATTGGAAAAGGTGTTCCACAGAGTCAATTGGTGTCCCAATCAGGGATGATTGCGTACTATCACAAGCCAAGGATGGCCCATGTCACAGCCAAAATTGCGAATCTACAGTCCAGAAGTCACCAACAGTTCGGAAGCCAGGGATGAAGCTTCTGCGTCGGAGGCTGCGAGTTCAAATTTTGGCGGGCTCATTTTAGAGGGGGTTGCGGATCCGGTTCGGATCGCTGCGGGAGATTTTATTCGCTTGGTCCAAGATGCGATCGAGAGCAACCGCGTGTGGATAAGAGATTTCGAAGACGACACTTTGATTCTGTCTCGCGATTTTTACGAAGTGCTTTTGGCTTATCAGCGACTGGTTTGCAAGCGGGCGGCGTGAACTGCGCCGGGGCGTCAGCGATCTTGGGGGCAAGCTAACGCCCACACGGCTGAATTTAGATGCGTCCACCCAGACGAAAGGGCCTGATTAAACTACGCTCATTAAGATTGCAAATCGTAGGCTTCAGGCTATCTTGAAGCGTTAGTTTTTTGAGCAGTTTAACAGCGAAGGGCAAATCGATGGCTCAGAGTGATGGGAAGCCTAGCGGCGAGATTCCGAGTGAACGCCCGAAAGCACAATTCGAAGCGGGCATGCCTGCTGAGCCAAATTCGGCCTCGAACAATGCAGGCCGCATACCCGCAACCGAGCTGGGCCTGCTTGGGCATGGGGGGGCGTTTGCTTCCCAAGTCCAACCCCCGGAGTCGCTGGGCGAAAACGAACTGGCTCGACCGATTCCCGCCGATGATTCTCCAGAACGCGATCAACAAGACGAATTGTTGGCGACGATGGATCAGACCATCGAGCGATTGAGAAACGATGGAACATCGGTGGGCGATCTGAAAATACTGAGTCGCACGCTTAGGGAATTGCGGTATGCGTTGAAAGTATTTAGCCCCTTCAGGCGGCGAAGAAAAATTACGGTTTTTGGCTCCGCGAGAACCAAGCCCGATGCTCCCGCTTATGTGCAAGCCGTGGAATTCAGTCGACAGATGGCAGAGCATGGCTGGATGTTGATCACTGGAGCTGGGGGCGGGATTATGGAAGCGGGGCATCGCGGTGCGGGCCGCGAACTCTCCATGGGATTGAACATCAAACTTCCCTTCGAGCAGAGCGCCAATCCATTTATTGATGGTGATCCCAAATTGGTGACGCTAAGATATTTCTTCACACGCAAGTTGATGTTCGTGAAAGAATGCAGCGCGGTCTGCTGTTTACCAGGGGGATTTGGAACTCTTGATGAAACGTTAGAAGTATTGACTTTGCTGCAAACTGGCAAGCAGCAGATGCTTCCCATGGTGTTGCTTGATCAACCTGGCGGCACGTTTTGGAAAACTTTTCATGACTTCGTGATCGGTGACCTGCTTTCCAATCACTTGATCAGTCCGGAAGATCTTAGTCTTTATCACGTAACCGATCGAATCGAAGACGCTGTGCATTGCGTGCTCAATTTTTACGCCAACTATCACAGTATGCGTTATGTCCGCGAGTTGTTGGTGCTGCGACTGCAGCGATCGCTATCGACGGCGACCTTGGAGCGGTTGAACCGCGAGTTTGCCGACATAATTGTTTCCGGTCAAATGGAACAACGCACTGCGCTTCCCGAGGAGGAAGGTGAGCCCGAATTGGCCGAACTAACGAGGTTGGTTTTTCACTTTGAGCGAGTCCATATGGGGCGTTTGAGGCAATTGATCGACCATATCAATCGGGAATAGAATTCGCCAAAGCCGGGACGAAAGGGCTGGGAAGAATTCTGCTGCGCGATATGTTTTAGGCTTCGGAAATGGTCGCGCCGGACTCGACGGACAACTGGGGTAGAATCATGGAATTATGGCCTGCAATTGACTTGCTTGGTGGAAAATGTGTTCGCTTGCAACAGGGCGATTACCAGCGCGAAACCGTTTTTGGTGAAGATCCCGTCGCAATTGCGATGAAATGGAAAGAGCAAGGGGCGGAATATCTTCATCTGGTGGATCTGGATGGAGCCAAGTCGGGTAACTTGGTCAATGAAGATGTCATTCGCCGCATTGCTAGAGCGATGGATATTCCCGTGCAGTTGGGAGGAGGTGTCCGAGATGAAGCGACCATTCAACGTTTGCTGGACCTCGGCTTGTCGCGCTTAGTGCTCGGCACAGCCGCGCTCAAAAACCAAGATTGGTTTGTGCAAATGTGTGAGAAGTATCCGAAACGACTTGTTTTGGGTATCGACGCCCGAAATGGGATGGTCGCTACTGAAGGTTGGCTGTCGACCTCGACCACACCCGCAGTCGAATTGGCACAGGCTCTCGAATATCGAACCGCGAACATCGCAGCCATCGTGTATACCGATATCGCCCGCGACGGGATGCTCTCGGGTCCGAATTACGATTCGATTCAGGAACTTCGGCAATCGGTCCATATTCCAGTGGTTGCATCTGGCGGTGTGGCCGAATTAGAGGACGTGCTGAAGCTCGCGAAGGCTGGGGTATCAGGTTGCATCATTGGTCGAGCGCTCTACGAAAATCGCTTCCGCTTGGATACCGCTTTAGCTGCCGTTAAACAATTGCAAATCGGTGGCTAAGGTATACGCGTCGCGGCAAAACTCATTTGGCATTCTCTGCCCCGCTTGGTTGTTGAACCGCGTCGTTCTTTGGATCGGGCTCTAACTGTAGCCACTGAGCCAATTGCGTTTTTTGCTCTGGCGTCGCCGTCGGAACTGTTTCGAGTTTCCAATTCGCGGAAGGCTTTGCTGCTAAGCGAACCGGCAATCGCATTAATTTATTGCGACGGGAAATCAGCAATTGCACCTCATCGCCTGGCTGGTGCAGCAGCAAGCGATCGTTCCAATCGTTGCCGACGCGAAAATCATTAAGGGCGATCCACTCATCATCGACATTCAGGCCGGCCCGATACGCAGGGCTATCTCGCTGAATACGCTTTACTGTCAGTCGACCGTCGACCATTGCAGCATCGGCGCCCAAGAAGACTTCTTGTGTATCGTCTGCGGCTGGTATTTTGGCTGGCTTGAATTGTAAGCCGTAGGTTTCCAACAAAGGTGCATAATCGAGTTCTTCAGTGGAATGAATCAGCCGAACAAGCCAGGATACCACCTCAGGTCCTGCGATCGACTCAACGATTTTCTGGAAGTCAGCTTCCGTGTATCCAGTCCCAAGATGATCCTGCCATAGTCTTCGCATCACATCGTCCAGCGATCGTTGACCTCCAGTCTTCCTCCGAATCTGGGCATCGAGCAGAGCGGCTACGACCGCACCTTTGACATAATAAGAAATCCTCGCATTGCTCGCATTCTCATCGGGACGATAAAGCTTGATCCAGGCATCGCGAGAGGAGTCGGCGAGATTCTGAACCTTCCGACCCGCGGTTCCTTGCAAACCGGCAATCGTTTTCGAGAGACGCTCAAGATATTCGTCTTTGGTCATCAGCCCACTGCGAGCTACCAAAAGATCGTCATAGTAACTTGTGATCCCTTCGGCGATCCAAAGTTCATCGAAAAGCTGTTCTTTTTCGTAGTCGTATTTTCTTAATGCGGCTGGTCGCAATCGTCGCACGTTCCAGGTGTGAAAGAATTCATGACTGACTAAACTCAACCATCCTAAGTAGCCCTCCCTTTTTTTCTGCTGCCAGCGACTGGTCATCAGTACGCTGCTGTTGTCATGCTCAAGCCCACCACCCGCTTCAGCCGCGATATTCAGAAAGATATAGCTTTCGTAGGGAGTCACTCCCCAGAACTTCTGTTGCAACTCGATAATTTTCGCCGCGTCTTGCATGGCCCGCCGCGTGTCCCACTGCTGATCGTCAGCCGCAGTGGCTAATCGATGAATCTTTCCTCCAATCTCCGCAGACTCCATGCGGAGTGCCCCGATGAGAATGGGGCTATCGACCAAGTCATCGAAATTGGCCGCTTCGATGGTGTATGCGTCTTGATCGGCAATAGTCTTCAGCGAAGTGGCGACATCCGACCATTCATGAGGCAGCTGCAGTCTAACGCGATGCGGGTTAGCTTGCAGCGAGGGCACGGTTAGAAATGTGTTGGCCCCGGTTAGAAATGCCCAATCTTTTTCTACCCAATTCGTACGAACGCTCAGTTCGCGACAATACAGTCGGTATCGAACAATAATGTGCGGTTGTGAAGCGGTTTGAACCACCCAGCGATTTTTTTCTCTCTTGCGCAGAGGGAGCGATGTGCCATCTGAAACCTGGAAGGCGTGAATCTCCTCGATGTTGCGGGCATACTCGCGAATGAGATAGCTGCCCGGTGTCCAAGTTGGCATCATCAATTCAACTTCCCCCTTCCCCTCCGTCGGAACCAACATCTCGATATCGACGATGTGGCCAGGGGCTTCATTGAATCCGATGGTGTATTGAAGGATGGGGTCTGCAGTCACTGTCAGCATACTCACCAAAAAAAGAGGAAGAATCATTTCCGAATACTCCAGGTTTTAAGAGGGCATAACCTCGATCCGCGATCCTCGCTACCCCATGTCCCAAGTTACAAGTTTCTCTTTCAATCACTTGTTCCCAACGGACCAAAGGAGATGCAGCACTTTTGGGGCAAAACCGATCAGGTTGAACCCGCCTCGCCATCACTGCCACGATGCCATTGAGGCTGCGAATAACGACATAGCACCAACTCATTTGTTTTAGTTTCAGGCCAAGTCTCGAGATGTTGCTCAGCATTCCAAGCCCGTTGAATCGCCTCCGCCAGTGAATGTCGAGCTACATTGAGATTGACCAAAAAATCGCGATGAAGCCGTTTCTGCCGATAATCAGGCTCGCGCGGAGGATAGCCCAACCATCGATCGATGTTGTCCAAAGGATAAGCATAGAGCAACGTCCCGTGATACAGAATCCACTGTCGCTTGCATCGCAAGGCATTGCCTGAAAACTTTCTGTTGTCCAGAACCAAATCGCAAGTCCCTTGCCAACCGACTCGACCCGCTAAGTCGGGAATCGAATCCAAGCCGCGGCACAGTCGCTGCATCACCTCTTGATGCGCAAGGGTAATGTTTTCAAGGTGTGGCCGATTTTGCAAAGACAAAAGACACGAGTAAACTAAACAGCCGGGTCCCAAGACCACAGCGGTTCCCCCGCTGCATCGACGCAAAACGGGTACATTTTCCGTCGCGCAAGCTCGCCGATTGACTTCGATATCCAACTTCGATGATCGACCCACAACCACAGCTGCCGTCGGCGACTCCCATAGTCTCAGCACCTCGTTCTGGATCAGACCTGATTCTGCATCTTCAAGCAACGCCTCATCCAAAGCCAAATTCGACTCGATGGAAGGGAGCGTGAGAGGGAGAAATTTCATGCAGAGCTCAGCCAGGCTTTAGGTTCGGGGGTTACAGGGGGGCAAACTTCCAGCAGCGGATAGCTCGCGCTCGAGCCAGCGGTCAGAATCCTACCAACGCTACAATCCCTTTGATTGTAATCGCTACTCCCTTTTTTCACAGAAACAGGTTTTGTCGATTCGGGGTGATGCGCGGGAAAACGCTTGCTGTGGGGTTTGGGGGATTTGGCGGGTTTGGAGAGGGTCTTCTGTTTGCGTAAGTTATTTGCTGGCAATAGTTTATGAATGAGGTGTCCATGCGCAGCCAGCCAAAAAAATTTTTTTCGTCGCAAGTGAAGAATTATTCAAGAGTTGCTGACTCGCCCTCAGTGGAAAGGGAAGATTTTCGTTTGAAAGAAGTTCGTTCATGGCCCACAATGCAATTGCGGAATTTATTTCTAGATCTTAAGTCGATTTGGAAAAATTCTGAGAAATGCGACTTTTCTGGTTCTTCGTTCGAATGCGCGATAATGCGCCAAGGTTGTGCACATGCTTGGGCTAACAAGAGTTGTCTTACTGCGATGCCTTTCCATGGGGGTCTTTGGATGCGTTCTGTCAGGAAGCGAAGCGTTGCTGCTGGCACAGAATTGCCCCCCGACCTATCGGACCGATCGACAAATGATCTGGGTGCCGGAAGAAGTTACCACATATCGTTTGGAGTATGAGACCACGGTCGAAGAACAGGACGTGGTATCGTATCGCCCTGTGTGGTCGACACGCTACGAAAAGCAAGAAGTAACGGTCGCTAGGCCCGTCGTCGAGACCAGCGAGCAGCAAGAGACCATCACGGTTCTGCGACCTGTCACCCGCACGATTGAAGAAGAACAGCAGTTTCAAGAAACGGTTATGGTTACTGAGACTGCATCTCGCGAGGAAGCCTATACGACGTATCGCCCTGTAACGACGACCGAATACCAAACCCAACAGGTCGTTGTACAAAGGCCAGTAGTGGAAACACAGTACCAAACACAGCAGCACGTTGTGCAGAAGCCAGTTACGGAAACGGTCATGCAACCGCAACAGTACACTGTGCAGCGACCGGTCACGGAAACTCAGTATCAAACTCAAAACTACGTTACTTACCAGCCGGTCACCACGTATCAAAACGCGGTCGTTGATCAGGGAGGATACGTTCCTCAGCAAACGGTAACTCCCGGTGATACGACCTACCGCTTACGTTGGATTCCCGCCGGGACTCGAACCACCGCGATGAATGCCCAGACGTATTATGGTCTGGGTGGACTAGGTTGGGTGCCTTATCAAAGCCAAGCTGTGGTGCAAACTCAGTGGGCCTACCAACCGAACTTCCAGCAAATCGCTGTTCCGCAGACAACGCTGATGCCTCAAGTTGCGCAGCAGCAAGTTGCCGTTCCAGTGACTCGCATGCAGAGCGAAGTGGTCACGCAACAAGTCCCCGTACAAGTCACTCGCATGCAGAATGAAGTGGTCACTCAGCAAGTGCCCGTTCAGGTAACTCGTATGCAAAACGAAGTGGTTTCTCAGCAAGTTCCTGTGCAAGTAAATCGTATGGAAGCCGTGGTTGAGAAAAGGTCTGTGCCATACACCGTTCAAAGACCTGTGACCCGTGTCGTAACGCGAAAAGTTCCTGTTACCAAAACGGAGTGGGTAGAGCAAAAGATGGTTCGCCCCTACACCGTACAGAAGACTTCGGTCAAGTACGAGAAGGTGGTTCGCGAAGTTCCTGTTCAGGTTTATACGACCGAACGCGTGGTCAATAAGGTAAAGGTTTCCAAGCAAACACCCCGCTGGGTCGCGCAGAAAGAAGTAAGGCAAGTGCTGCGGCCTGTGGTTACAGCAACTCCAATGACTTGGTTCGACCCCTACAGCGCTGCTCTGTCTCAAGGCTATATGCCGCTCAGTGGCAGCGATACGCAAGTTGCCAAACCAGCGGCCAAAGAGACGGTCGCTGACCCGGCACCAGAGAAAATTGATATTCAGCCTAAAGAAGAAAACTCGCCTGGCGCAGGTGCAGTCCAGGAAGCAAAAAAGCCAACCGCCCCAGAGCAAATTTTGCCTTCGCCAGTCGATGCCGAGAAAAAAGAAGAGCTGAAGTTGAATGACGCCGAGCCCGCAACGGCCGCCGAAGGTTCAACCGATGCAAAGTCATCTGCATCGCCTTCGGACAAAGTCGATGCCGGCCCAAAAGCTGCTGAGAAAACTTCGGGTGAACAGGCGAACCCTGTCAAAGAATCCGCAGATAAAGAAATCTAGGCCGCTGGCTGGAGTGGGGGTCTTTCTCACGCTCCTCGCAGACAGCAGCAGCTTATCGCGGTGAAACTCGAAACAATTCGATAATCGCTCGCTCGATGGTCTCCAGCGGGAGATTATGCTCGTTAGCAATTCGAGCGAGATCCGCGAACTCCGGCGAGCAACGCTCGCCATTGCTCTTTCGATGCGTTACCTTGCAGCGAACTGGGCCCCAAGGAGACTGCAAAATCACTTCCTCGCGAGGCAGTACATAGCGTGGTTCGCTGCGCACTCGAACTCCAAGCGTGGTGGTGTGTTCCCATAGAATATCCCGTAATTTCTCCGTATCTGCCGGCGCGGCGAGAATAGTAATGAGGTGCCCTGGCCGATTTTTTTTCATCGAGATCGAAGTGCTAAAGACGTCAATGGCACCCGCGTCGCGCAATCGCTCGAATGCGAATGCCAACTGCTCGCCCGTCATGTCATCGACCTGAGTTTCGAGAATGATGATCGTTTCGCTGGGAGTCTCGTCGCTCGTCCGGCCAATCAACACACGCAAAATGTTTGCTTGTCCGACAATGTCTCGAGTGCCAGCACCATAGCCAATCGAATCGATGGTCATCGCAGGCACGGGACCAAATCTCTGGCAAAGGGTCTTTAGTATCGCTGCTCCCGTCGGCGTAGTAAGTTCCGCCTCAACGTCTGAGTGGCGAAGCGGAACACCCATCAAGAGTTCCGCTGTGGCGGGAGCTGGAATATTGACCGTCCCATGCGCGATTTTGATTTGACCGTGACCGGTTGGAACAGGCGAGGCCTCCAGTCGCTCAACTCCCAAAAAATCGAGCGCAGCGGCAACTCCCACGATGTCGCAGATCGAATCGGCCGCCCCCACCTCGTGAAAGTGGACCTTCTGAAGCGTAGTGCCATGCACCTTGGCCTCCGCTTCACCCAAAGACAGGAAGATCGCTTTCGCTGTTGACTTGGCGCGCTCCGAAAGGGTCGCCGAGTTGTCAATCATCGCGTTAATGTGGTGAAGATGACGATGCTTCGTCTCAGGCTGCGTCTTCAGTTCCAAATGTTTGGCGCGATATCCGCACTTCCTTGCTTCCTTTATACTTACTTCGACCGGCCCTATTCCAAGCGAGTTTAGGTGCTTTTCAGTCCAGTCTGCGGGAACCCCCGCGTCGATTAGGGCCGAGAGGGACATGTCGCCGCTGATACCACTCAAGGTGTCAAAATAGGCTATTTTCAAGGGGCTATCCTCCAAAAATCCGTTGGCGAGAATCTGTCGGCCGACAAGCCGTTTGGGATTGTCTTGAATTTCGACCGTGTTAGAATCCCGAATTCCTCAAGACTAGGCAAGGCCTGGATCGACGAATTAAACGGAGTTCAGTATTCAGTTCCCAGTCTCTGGGGCTGAGGCTTGGTTCCTGGAATAGACTATGTGAGAGCGGTTTTTCGGATCCGCATTATCAAATAAGCTTGGGTTGGCTGCGGTCTTTAGGATCGCGGCTTGTTGGTTGGAAGGTGAGTTATGAAGGTAGTTTCTTCGATCGGCGCATTAAAGTTTCGTCACCCAGATTGCCAGGTGGTGAGACGTCGCGGCCGTCTTTATGTGATTTGCAAGAGCAATCCTCGCTTCAAGATCCGTCAGGGTGGGGCAAAGGGAAAGAAGACCAAGCGTTAATCTTAATGCCCGGTGCTTTTGCAAACTCACGTTAAAAAGTTTCGCTTTTTTTGCAATTCTCTCAGCCGTTGCTCCTTCGTGCAATGATGAAAGGGCAGCAAACTCTTTGCGTTGGTCTACAACTCGGCCACGTTTCTTCACGTGGAGTCTTGGCACGGCAGTTGAATCACGCATCCATTTGCCGTTCGTGTAGTTGCCACAGGCTCGGAATCGTTTCAGCGACTCGTATGGTTCAAAAGTGCGGAGAGTCCCTGTGGCTTGGCGGCAAAAGACCCCAGCGGTAAGCGTCGCGGGTGGGCTATTGTTCGCTTTGGTTGTGCGGGCCGGGGGTTGTGGAGTTGCCAAAATAAAAAACCGCAGAAAAGCCAAGCTTAACTGCGGTTTGTACTGTGAGCGGCCTGCTGGCCTTGAGTCGCGTTTTCACCGACGGCCGTGGCTGAAAATTTCAGATGCGGATCTTTCAGTCCGTGGTGTCTGGTGTCTATTCGCGGTTCGGATGGCGGCCACTTCGTCTGAGGGGCCTTTTCCACTTGTCTCGCGATACGCTAGCAGGTTCTAGCCTTCGATGGCGTCGATTTTGATGCGGGTATAAAGTTGGCGATGGCCGGTTCGGCGTCGATAGTTCTTGCGGCGATTAAACTTCTGGATGAAAACTTTCTCGCCTTTTTGAAGGCCAACGACCGTTGCTGTTACTTTTGCACCGGAAACAGTTGGAGTGCCGAGTCTCAGACCGGCCTCTCCCCCGCCGATGGCGAGAACGTTCCCGAATTGCAGATTTTCGCCGGTTTCAGCGCCTTCACGGAAATCGATGTCTAAAAATTGTCCAGCCATCACTTTGAATTGGCGTCCACCATCTACGATAATTGCGTACACGTCGCTCATGGATATCAACCTGACATGAATTCGGGGTCACTAAGAACGAAAAAGAGTACAAATCTTTTTTAACCTCGTCGAGCCCAAATTCACCTCTGTACTGCAGTTTTGTCGAGGTTTCAGGGGTGACGATCGAGAATTAAAAAGGTTGACCAAACAGTTTTCTCTTTTTTCATTGCAGAGTTATCATAAATATGAGAAGGGCGAGATTGCATCCCGCATTTCTTGTGCGATAGAATGCGGGCTAGGACAAAATCGCCCTATTTTCTTGCTTGGACGGGAGTATCGAGTCGGGGGTCGGGCAGAGCTAGTTCTCGCAAGAAGTTAAGATTTTGCCCGGCAGTGTTCCCGAGAGATTTTGATTTTTCGGCTTGCTGCTATCGGTCAGCCCATGGATTTCAGAACCTTAGTATAGGTGCGTGAAACTCTTCAGGGCTGTCGGCAAGCGGGCCGAATTGGTACTATTTTTGGACTTTTCGATCATTTCTTTTTTTCTTTTCTTAGTCGTATTGAGCAATCAAAGTTTTGGACAATCGAATTGGTCGATGAACTTGCAATGGATCGTTGTGCACAGGGGTTGACGCAAATCGTTTAACTCGATGCGAGAATTGTGGCGCGATTATTGTAGCGCGATAAACGGTCTAGCGTGTAGGTTTTCGATTGGTGGAGTTTGTCGGATAGGATTTTGGGCATGGCGACGGTTCCTACGGTATCCAGTGATGATGTGGTGGAAGCAGAAGCTGTTCAAGATGTGAAGCCACGTCGAAATTTGTGGGTTTGGACAACGATCCCAGGTTGGGCCATCAGTCTAATTGTACATGTCGCATTGCTGATGATTTTGGCGGCGATGACGTTGGAGCCGGTCCAAAAAGCGATCGCCATCTTGACTGTTTCTAGCAATGGTACTTCGGCTGAGCAAATCCAATCTTTTGATATTTCTGATGCACCTGCTCCCGAAATGTCGGAGCCAACTGAGGAACCGGTTTCCTTACCCGCTGAGGCCGTAACGCCCACTGCGGAAGTGATGGAAGTTGCCCTGGATGCCGCCGTGATTAATCCCGTTGGTGAATTGCCAGTTCCCAACGTTATTGATCAGATTGCGCCGAGCAGTTTGATGTCCGATGCGATGGCAAGTCAGATGACCCAGGCACTCAGTAGCCGTTCGACGAACATGAAAAAGGAAATGCTGGAGCGTTACGGTGGTAGTGCTGCCACGGAGGAAGCGGTAGCCCGTGCTTTGGCTTGGTTGGCCGCGCATCAACTGCCCAACGGTGCTTGGAGTTTCGGACACGACCGTGTTTGTCGCGGGCAGTGTGGAGAAGCGGGCGATGCGGTCAATGCGTTTAACGGAGCTACGGCGATGGCATTATTGCCCTTCCTGGGAGCCGGGCAAACGCACTTGGACGGTCAGTACAAAGACACGGTGAAGAAAGGTTTGGCTTTTCTGATCAAGCGTATGGAAATCACCGGTGGTACTCCCCCTCGTGGGTCCTGGCATGAGCCTTCTGGTAATATGTATTCCCATGGTTTAGCCGCGATCGCCATGTGTGAAGCGTACGCCATGACCAAGGATCCGGATTTGGAGAAGCCTGCGCAGCTCTGTTTAAATTACATTGCTTGGGCACAGGATCCACGCGGCGGTGGTTGGAGGTATTCACCGCAACAGGCCGGCGATACATCCGTTGTGGGCTGGCAACTCATGGCCCTCAAGAGCGGATTGATGGGGGGATTGACCATCTATCCAGATACAGTGCGCAAGGCAGGTTTGTTTCTAGACGCGATGCAAACCAATGAGGGGGCCTTCTACGGTTATGAAGGTCCTAGTCCGGATCGTTTGCCTGCCACCACCTCGATCGGCTTATTGTGTCGAATGTATATGGGGTGGCCAAAGGAGAAAAAGGGGATTCAGGACGGGGTCAAATTTCTCTCGGAATCCGGACCTTCCAAGACAAATGTGTACTATAATTATTACGCCACACAGGTTCTGCGTCAGTATGGTGGTCCCGAATGGGATCGCTGGAATGAGGCGATGCGAAATCAACTCGTGAATACCCAGGTAAAATCGGGACATGCCGCCGGCAGTTGGTACGATGGCACCGTTCCGAGTTGGGAGCAGCAGGGTGGTCGACTCTATTGTACCGCGATGTCTGCAATGATTTTGGAAGTTTATTATCGATACATGCCTCTGTATGGCGATAAATCGACAGAGGATGATTTCGAGCTTTAGTGCATTGAGCAAGCGATGACTACTTTGCCCCCACCCGATCTTCCGGTGAATTCAGGGGCCGAAGGTTGCTCGGAACCTCCTCCCATTTATCAAGAGGTAAGTCAGGCGAGTATTATTTTAGGCGGTCCGCCTCTGGCCCGCCCTAGCGTTTCTGCTGTCGCTCCTGACATTCGAGTTGTCGATTCCGTTGATTCGGATTCCGTGCTGGGCAATAGGGCTGCCGGCGGCGATCGATACTCTAGCTCTACGGCTATTTTGGTGAGCTTTATCCTGCATCTCGTTTTGCTGCTTCTACTTGCGTTTTTCTTAATACAGCCCGAATTTGTCGGCCGCAGCGGCATTGCGATTGATGCGGTTTTCGATCGAACCGAAAAAGTCGATTTGGAGGTTTTGCCAAGCGACCGCTCGCCCGACGAAGGGGCTGTTGAAAACGAAAGCAATAGCGCAGCGACTTCTTCCGACTTAGAGACCATCGAAACGATTCCTGCAACATCACCTGTTGCCGAGATCGCGCAGCAAACCAACGCCGTTGAGGAACTAGTGACCTCTGCCTCTCAGCAGGCGATTGTGACCGCTTTTAGGAATAGCGCTGTCGCACAAAGGCAAAGCGATCAGCGGGCTGCGGCCGCCGCGGCTCACGGTGGCACCAGGGAGAGCGAAGCGGCGGTCGAAAATGGACTCAAATGGCTAATTGCTCATCAAGGTGGAGATGGGGCCTGGAGTCTGAATTATCGGAATGCAAATTGTGAGAACGGGTGCGATCATGAAGGGCGAGAGGGTGATTATCAGCCATCGGCCACGGGTCTTGCCTTGCTCTGTTTTCTGGGAGCGGGGTACTCTCATCGCGAAGGTCCTTATCAAGCCGAGTTGCGCAAGGCGATTTACTATCTGATCACGCGGATTGAATACGATGAATCGGGGGAGGTCGGCAATCTGGCCGGAGTCAGCGAGCATGCGATGTACAACCACGGAATTGCCACGCTCGCACTGTGCGAAGCGTTGCAAATGACCCAGGATAAGGACTTGGAAAAACCGGTGCGAGCATTGCTCCAGTACACGGTCAGTGCCCAGCACGATGTAGGTGGTTGGGGGTACTCTGCAGCAACTCCTGGCGACTTAACTATCAGTGCATGGCAAGTCATGTCGATCAAGAGCGCGCACAGCGCAGGGATTCGCGTCCCATCGGATGTGATGCGAAGGTTCGACCGATTTTTGGATACGCAGCAATCCGCGGGCGGATCGTTCTATGGTTACCGAGGGCCTGGCAAGCAACCTGGCACAACCGCTATGGGGCTGTTATTAAGAATGTATCGAGGCTGGTTTCGCACCGATCCAAGACTGCTCGAAGGAATGAACTATCTGGAAAAGTCTGGCGTTTCGCGTACCGATGTTTATTTCAATTTTTATGCGACGCAGGTCTTCTTCCATCAGGCCGGTCCGGCATGGGACCAGTGGAATCGCGAGGTGCGGGATTTTCTGGTGAAAAGTCAGGCTCAGCGCGGGCATGAAGCGGGGAGTTGGTCGATGATCGATTCGTTTTCCAAGGTCGGCGGAAGGTTGTACTGCACCTGCATGTCGATCCTAACGCTCGAAGTTTATTACCGTTATCCCCCAATGTTTCAGGAAATAACGCCGGATAGCTTCGAATTCTGATAGTTTTTTGTCTCATTTTGAGACAGGCACTTGGCGTTTGGGCCCTCTGAGGAAAAAATACTTTAATCCTCCTGAAAAGACACGCACTGCTGTTGGATCGAACCGACAGCATTGGCTGTCCCCACCTGAATTGCAAAACCTGAATGCAGCATCGACCGGCTGCCGTCAAGCCGTTGCGTTTCGAAACGTGGCGACTGAACGAAGACATCCCGCTTTAGCCATAAAATGACTCCGCTTGGATATGCAATAAACTTTGTGGGTAAGGATCCGTGAGTTCGGCGAGGATAAGGACCCATAAGAGTTTCAACTATGCTTTGGATGAAAAGCTCTGTGTTAACACCAACAGTCCGTTACGACACTATGCCCGACTGCAAGCGCTGGCACCCCCGATGGGGCACGTCTTGGATTGTCTGCAGCGCTTGGTTGGGTTTCGCGCTGACCTGCTGCTTGGGACAATCGACTCAAGGGGATGACACGTTTTTTGAAAATAAGATTCGCCCGGTGTTGATCGAGCATTGTTATGCCTGCCACTCTCTAGCGGAAGGGGAAGCTTCGGGCGAGTTATTGCTGGACAGTGCCTCTGGGTTTCGGCGTGGGGGAAGTCGAGGCTCACCACTGAATTTAGAAAAACCTGATGAAAGTTTGTTGATGCGCGTGCTCACCCACGCCGACGATGATTTAAAAATGCCGCCGGAGGAGAAGCTGCCCGATCAAGTTGTTGAAGATTTTCGACTATGGTTGCAGCAAGGAGCGCCCGATCCACGGCAAGGTGGTTCACCCAACAAATCATCCAAAGAACTTATTGCGGAAAGTCACTGGGCTTATCAGCCACCGCAACCTTATTTGATGCCGACAAGTGAAACGTCGGATCGCGCAGCGGATCGAATCGATGCTGCGATCGAGTCTTCACTGAAAGATAAAGGTATGCAAGCTTCGGCAGCTGCCGATAGATTCTCGCTGATCCGTCGCCTATCGCTCGATTTGCTGGGAGTTCCACCAACGGCCGAGTTGCTGAATCAATTTGCCGACGATACTGCACCTGATGCCTATCGGAAGATGGTGGATCAAATTTTGGCTTCGCCGCAGTTTGGCGAAAAGTGGGCTCGGCATTGGATGGATGTTTCCCGTTATGCGGACACGAAGGGATACGTCTTCCAAGAGGATCGAAATTATTCGGCCGCATACCGGTATCGAGATTGGCTGATTCGCTCACTGAATGAGGATATGCCCTACGATGACTTTGTACGTTACCAGCTGGCAGCCGATCATCTCGATCCTCAGAACGTTAATGGGCACTTAGATGCGATGGGGTTTCTGACATTGGGACGCAGGTTTCTCAACAATATCCACGATATTATCGATGATCGTATTGATGTTGTGGGACGTGGATTGATGGGGCTTACAGTTTCTTGTGCGCGTTGTCACGATCATAAATATGATCCTGTTTCGATGGGGGACTATTATTCGCTGTATGGTATTTTTCTCAACAGCGAGGAACCTGGCGGTGAGCCTTCACCGCTCCGTTTGGTCGACTCCACCCAGGAGAAACAAGCCTTTGTTTTCTTGCGTGGAGCCGCACATAATCACGGTGAAAAAGTGGATCGCAGATTCGTACGATTTCTCTCTGCGGATCCTGCTGCAAAGTTTGCCAAAGGGAGTGGGCGACTCGATTTGGCAAACGAAATTGTTAGCCCAAGAAATCCACTGACCGCTAGAGTATTGGTGAATCGGGTTTGGATGCGTTTGATGGGCAAGCCTTTGATCGATTCGCCGAGCGACCTTGGTGTTCGAGCTCCCGATCCCCATTTGCAAGTTGTTTTGGATGAGTTGGCCACAGGTTTGATCGAAAAACAGTGGAGCTTAAAACAACTCGTACGTCGTATCGTGCTGTCGGCCACCTATCAGCAGACCAGTTTGAATCGAAATTCGGAGGCAGATCAGAAGGACCCAGAGAATAGACTGCTGTGGAGAATGAATCGCAAAAGACTCGAATTCGAAGGTCTCCGCGATCATATCTTGGCCTCAACCGGTGAGATCGATTTGCGGATGGGTGGCCCATCCGTCGTCATTCATGAAGGTGGTTATACAACGCGTAGGTCGGTGTATGCTTTTATTGATCGCCAAAATTTTCCAGGAGTTTTTCGAGCTTTCGATGTCGCCAGTCCTGATGCCCATAATCCACAACGGAGTTTAACCACTGTCCCTCAGCAAGGACTCTTCTTGCTCAATAGCGACTGGATTGCGAATCAGGCGACAAGGATGG
>JBIKMB010000107.1:0-18630 GCA_044359485.1 Pirellulaceae bacterium
ACGTTATGGGTTGATGGTGATCAGCGATTTTGCGTACGCCGATGTCGCATTCGATGGTTATCGCCCACCCAGTTTCCTTTCTGCTCCGGGCGCAACAGATGTGGGCGTTGAGTTCACGACGATGAGCAAAGGTTACAATATGGCTGGCTGGCGTATTGGATTTTGCTCTGGTAATTCAGAAATGGTACGTGGCTTGGCTACCATCAAGGGCTACTATGACTACGGCATGTTCCAAGCGATTCAAATCGCTGCGATTGTGGCAATGCGAGATACGGAAGCTTATGTAGAGTCACAGTCGAAGATCTATCAGGGACGCCGCGATGTGCTAGTGGAAGGACTGCGGCGCATCGGTTGGGAAGTGAATCCGCCTCGAGCAGGTATGTTCGTGTGGGCCAAGGTGCCAGAGCCTTGGGCTAGCTCGATGAGCACAATGGATTTTGCGATGTTCCTGTTGGAAAAGGGAGATGTGGCTGTGAGCCCAGGCAGTGGGTTTGGACCGGCCGGCGAAGGTTTCTTGCGCCTCGCCTTGGTCGAAAACGAAAACCGCTTGCGACAAGCGGTCCGCCAAATCGGACGCTGCTTGGATAAAGCTTCTGCAACGCGGACACCCAGTACTACGTGAACTCTGCTGTAGTGTCGTATTTATTGGGCTAAGTGTCTCTCTGTTTTTATCGCTGTGTCTGTCGCGTTGTTAATCTCGTGTGCCGCTTGTGTGCTGCCGTTCATCGATGCCGCCAGCCGTGCACGCGTGCTGAGGGCGTTATCTCTTTTGCGAGTTGCGATTACCGGACTACACCTGCTGGCCCGACGCCTTGGGCGTATTACCTAAAGCTGGAATCCCACTACAGAAATCCCGCTACAGAAATCTCACTGCCGTGCAGGTAACTCAAGCGACATGCGGCTCATTCTTTGCCGAGCTTAACTTCAAGTCGACCGCTGGAGTCGGCGACACCGCGCGACATTCCTGGGGTATTGAATTCAAGGACCACGTTCCCTTCTCGATCCACGCCGATCAAGCCACCGGAATCCACAGGTAGTACTTCGTGTACCGAGGCTTGTGAGGCAGCAGACAGTGATTGTTTGCCGTAGAGCATGCGACTGGAAACGTCATGCGCGATCGCGTTTCGAATGAAGTGTTCACCGATGCCGGTGCATGAAATAGCGCAAGAGCGATTGTCGGCGATCGTCCCCGCTCCCACGATGGGCGAATCCCCTACCCTACCCCAGCGTTTCGCCAGAGTACCACCGGTGCTGGTTCCTGCCGCGAGGTTGCCAGCGTTGTCCAAGACGACGCATCCCACCGTACCGAGATAGAACAAAGGATCATCGGGGGAAGTGATCATCGAAGTATTCTCAGCATCATGGCGAGCTTTCCATTTTTGCCACGATTTTTGCTGGGCTTCCGTGCGGAAATATGCGGCATCGGCGCGTTCCACCTTTTGGGCATCCGCAAATTCCTCAGCACCTTTTCCGATTAAAAGGACGTGAGGTGATTCTGTCATCACCAAGCGAGCCAGCGAGATAGGATTTTTAACCGTCTTTACGCCAGCAACCGCACCGCAGGCTCGCGTGGATCCATCCATGATGGATGCATCCAGATCATGTTCGCCGGTAGCGGTCAGGACGCAGCCGCGTCCTGCATTGAAAATTGGGTTGTCTTCCAGAATACGAATGACGCTTTCTACCACGTCGATAGCTTTATCTCCGCGCTGTAAACGATCTCGTCCATGCGTTAGTGCTTCGCGCAAGCCCGTCAAACGTAGCTCTTTTTCTTGCGGATTCCATTTGTCTGGATTGCTTCCCGCTCCACCATGAATGGCAATTGCAAAACGCACGTTATCCTCCCCTCGGCTGTTCACGCAGAGGATGGTCCAAAAAGCTATAAAGATTGTCAAAGATCGCAATAGTGAGCTCATATCTCATGCCCCCGCAGAGTTGTCTCGGTTCGAGAATCGGCTCCTATAAGTATCGTCCGCAGACAAGAGGCAAAAAAGATGGGCATGCCACAAAGTGCCAACCCAAACACCCATTGCCGCCTTGGCGAGCACCGCGGTTTTCGGGGGCTTCAATAAGCTCTAAGTTTGTTTTTGCCTTCTCAGAATTTCAAGTGTACGAACCATATCGGTTGCCAAGGGGGCTCGCAGATCGAGGTTTTCTCCGGTGAGCGGGTGTTTAAAGGCGATACGGGCCGCGTGCAACGCTTGACGCTCTAAGACAAGCGTTGCATCCTCTTCCAGAAGAGGCAAACCCCTGGCTTGCTTGCGGAGCAACTGTCCCTGAGTCACTCGGGCATGACCCGCATAGAGTCGATCGCAAAGCACCGGATGACCGATATGTGCTAAGTGGACTCGAATCTGATGTGTACGCCCTGTTTTGGGGAAGACGCGTACCAGTGTGTAGCCCGTAAATCGCTCTTCCACTTCAAAAAAGGTTTCCGCCTCTTTGCTCGTTTCATGATCTGACCGAATCGCCATCTTATCTCGCTGATAAGGATGTTGGCCGATTGGCGCGTAGATCCGATCTCGGTCCATATTGATACTGCCGATCGCGACCGCAATATATTCTTTCTGAATCTCTCTGGATTCAAACAGCCCCGCCAGCTTCAAATGCAGAGCATTCGACTTTGCGATGCAAATCACTCCAGAGGTATCTCGGTCCAGTCTATGCACGATACCGGGGCGTGTAACACCACCGACATCGCTCAGTTCCTTGAAGCGAAATGCCAGTGCGCTGGTTAAGGTTCCGCTCCAGTGCCCTTTGGCGGGATGAACGACCATACCGGCCGGTTTATTGATCGCAATCAAGTGATCGTCTTCGTAGATCACGTCCAGGGCAATATCTTCTGGTTGCGGTCCCTGATCTGGGATCGGTGGCAAATCGAATTCCACGATTTGCCCCGCTCGAACACGAAAGCTTGGCCGCACCACCTCGGCATCCATCGTTTCGCTAAACGATTTATCGCCACCGTGCTTTCTCTCGCCCGTGACCCGCGCGCCTCCGCTTTGAACCACTCCGCGCAAGAACATACGGCTATAGCCATTGCAATGCACAGTCAAGAATGCATCAACCCGCATGCCTTCATGCTCGGGTAGCACTTCGAAACGCACCAATTTCGTCGCTGAAGATTCCGGCAAGTCCCCATCGGACATCAGTTGGAACCACCACTACCTTCGGCAGGTTTTGTCGCTGGAATTTCAGCCGGAGCGGGTGCTGGAGATTCAGCCGGAGCAGGTGCTGGCGTTTCAGCCGGAGCAGGTGCTGGCGTTTCGGCCGGAGCGGGTGCTGGCGTTTCGGCCGGAGCAGGTGCTGGCGTTTCAGCCGGAGCGGGTGCTGGCGTTTCGGCCGGAGCAGGTGCTGGCGTTTCAGCCGGAGCAGGTGCTGGCGTTTCAGCCGGAGCGGGTGCTGGCGTCGCAGCAGGCGCGTCTGCCGGTGCAGTTGTAGCTGCCGGTGGTGCTGCTGGGAGTTCAGGGAGTTTTAGGTCCGGCATTCCCGGTAGCGTGTTGAGGTTGGGAGGAAGGTTCAGTTGCGGTTTAGGTTCAGGTTTGAATTCGGCAAACCATTTATAGAATGATTTCGCATTGTCGCTTGCCAACCACTCTAGGCGGCTTTTCGCATGTTTGGCAAATGCCTCAGACTTGGCGTTGGAGGCGACTTGGTCCCAGGCTTCGCTCGCTTTGGCGACTTCACCCATCGATTCATACGCTTGGGCTAAACCGATTTGTGCTCGGGTTTGAATATTGGGATCGGTGGTTTCGGCTAGCAGAGCTTCGTAGCCTTCAGCCGCTTTCTTGAGCGATTCTACAGCTTCGTCTTTGTCGACTAGAAGCGCTTCGGTTCCTTTGAGCAAGTCGCTGTCAGCGACCATTTGCCGGGCCCAGATGGAAGCTTTGGAAGTGGGGTACTCTTCAATGATCGGTTGGAGTTGGGCCGCGTCGCCGCTACCCGAAGCCAAATAAAAGCCATTCCAAGCTGCCGCTTCTCGCTGTTCATGCAGGCTGACCACGACACCCCAGACCAGCACAACGCCGCTGAGTGCCAGTACTCCAAGCACGATCCAGCCAATCATCGGCTTAATTTGATCAATGCGTTTATCGAGTTCGCTGGCCAATGCGTTGGCTTGAAGTGGATTGTTGGAGTCGCTTTTCATGCTCTGGGCTTCCTAAATGGGGTTCGAGTCGCCGTAAATTTAAGCCGCAGAAGCAATTAGCGTCAATAGGAGCCGTTGGGTGTGTTTTTGTTGGCTGAACTGGTGATTCACTGTTCTTGCGTGAGGGATACTGAGACGCCCGTCAGCCCAAGACCGCCGCTTTTTTGCACAACCTAGCTCTGCGTTAAAACGGGGTATCTCCAAACTCATCAGCCGCTTCCGCAAAACGATCGTTGGCGGATTTGTATTGATTTTCGTTGTTGGCAGGGGGTTTGCCACTAACGCTGCGGAAGCCGGTGGCTTCCGCGCTCAGAAAAAATTTCACTTCGCTTTGCGGATCCCGCTGCCACTTTCGTCCGCTGAGGCGATAGGTCGCTTCGATTTCGTCGCCTTGATTGAGACTATCGCAACTGTCGCAAGAATCCCCGATAAATTCTAACGGAATATAGTTTACGAAGCGGCCGTTGTCCTGCTCTAAAACGACCAGACGTTTACGGAACCCTTTTTGGCCAAACGTTTTGGTGGGCTCAATTAAATGGACAACGCCACGAATCTTATTCTCTTGGGGACGATCATTCATTGCTTAATACCTCAGGCATAAAGCCTCAGCCTACGCGGACAACAACTCCCAAGAGTTTAACGCTCTCGGTCACTCAATGCCAGCGGCAACGCGGTCGCCGCGGAAAGAGCTGGACAGAAAGGAGTGTGTTTCACCCCATAGCCAGAGCATTTCTCGAAGGCTAGTCTCGCCACCGTTTTGGCTTGGCACTCCAAATGGCCCGAATAAAAATCCCTTTTTTCCATCCGTAGTTAACAGTTCTTTGTCGTTTTTTCCTTCTGCTCATATTCGCGTTCGTGCTCGAATACCGGTTCACCCGCCGTAACCCCTTTTGTGCCCGCGCGCTGCTGCGCATAAGAACAATCCGCGCCACTGGGATTTCATTTCAGCTTGCGAACTCGTACGTAGGTAGTGCCAGTACCCCAGTGCTGTAGCAGCCGAGAAGAACTCAGCCCGAGCACAAAGCAAGTAGCGCTAGGCTGATTAGACCGCAAGGAATGCACCAATAGGCGAAATAATGCAGCTTTCCTTGATTGAGCCAGTGTTTGAGCCAGAGTAGTGCCAGCAGTCCAATAACAAAGCTGACCATGGCACCGCCGAGCAAATAGCTTCGCGGCATTCCACCCTCGGTCGCGGCACCTATATCTTTGAGTTCTAAAACTGTCGCTCCCAGAATGGCTGGGATCGCCAAGAGAAACGAAAATGTAGCGGAAGAGTTTCGGTTCAATCCAAACAGGAGTCCAGCAAAAATCGTCGCCCCGCTGCGGCTGATACCGGGCAGTATTCCAATGGCTTGAAAGCAGCCAATTGCGAAGGCTTGTTGCCATGTCATCTTTGTGTAGTCGGTGGCACCTTCAGGTCGATTGCGTATCCAGAGTAAACCGAGACCTGTGACGACCAGCATCGAGGCGCTGATCCAAGGGCTTTCCAATACATCGGCATAGAGTTTTTTGATCGTTAGTCCGACGATGGCCGCTGGAAGAGTACCGACGATAAGCAAGCCGATCACGCGGCGATCTTTAAACAGCAAGTCGATAATTTGACATCGGAATATGCAGAGAATGGACAGGAGTGTGCCGGCGTGCAAAATCACATTGATCAGCACCGTTTCTTCCATTCCCCCAAAGGCGGTTTGCAGCAGCACCAGATGACCGGAGGAACTGATTGGCAGAAATTCGGCGATTCCTTGAACGACAGCCAGAATCAGCATTTCAAGCCATTGTGGCATGAGTACCTCGCGAGATTGCGGAAGTTCGGGAGTTCAGCGTTGATCGGATGACAGCGGTTGATCGTATGGCGGCGGTTGATCGGCTGGAGGCGGATTGAGGGCATAAAAAAAGCCCGGATACCCAAGGTCAAGTATCCGGGCCCTATCATTCATACAACCGATAGCACCGTAACTCAAACCTGTCCAACCGACGATGATGAAGGTTGCGTCACAGGTTGCCGACTGTCAAACAAAGTTTGCTCAATAATCAGCGGAGAAAACGATGAAATCTGTTGAGGTGGGCGTCGGGAGACGGCCCGCCGACAACCTCACGAAACGCCACCTATATGGCTGTAACTGTCAGAAATCACTCGATCACCTCCTTTTTGTCTAGTGCCTGCCCGAGTCCTATCACAATCAGCCGAGAAGGGATAGTTCATCGAGTCTGATACTAACGTCGATGGTCGCGGAACCATCGATGACGATCACTCTATTATACGTTAGAACCGACCGCTAAGGCAAGTTTTTTGCGGTCTCTGGTCAGAGGATTTCAAGATCGCGATCCGGGGAACAGCCACTGTTGATTAGCCGCTGTCAGTTTTCCAGCGTATTGGCTGATCTCAAACACTTCAAAACATTGCGATTGTTCCGACGATGAGAGCGTGAAACCCAGTTGCTTAATCCGCTCCTGCCATAAAGTTTCTCGTCCAGCGATAAATTGTCGCAGCCAACGATCGAGCCACTGCAATTGCCCAGCTTCATCAGCAGGCAAGTCTGCTTCACAATGATCGTGATAGGGAAGCCACTGGAAGACTTGCGAGCGATGGCAAGCGAGCATTTGGACCGCGACGGGAAATTCGTCCGTCACTTGGATCACAACGTCGGGAGCGAGAGGAGCTGGGCGAGTGAATAGGTCTGGCATATAGGCGACTACCGGATCTCGCTGCAATCTGGGGATATCGGCCACGATGTGTGGAACGGTAACCAGATACGATGCATCTTGCACCGACTGTCCCACTGCCCGATGGTCTGGATGGTAATCGCAAGGTCGATGCGTCAAAACCAAATCGGGCTGGAAACGCCGCATTTCAGCGATAATCGCATCTCGCACTGCCAAAGTAGCTTGGAGGTAACCGTCGGGAAAATCCCAGGTGACATATTCGACACCGAGAATCGCGCCACTGGCGGCAGCTTCTCGCCGCCGAATGGAGACCAACTCGGGGGGCGCGATTTGATGATGACCACTGCGTCCATCGGTGATCGATACGATCTTAATTGCAGCACCTAACCTGGATTGCCGACACAGCAAACCCCCTGCAAAAATTTCAGCATCATCGGGATGAGCGGCGAGAACTAAAATGCGCGGGCGCGAGAGACTATCAACCATTACCATCCTCGTACATAACCACGACCAAAACATCCGATGCCGAGAAAGTGCCGATTGCAGTATGGCCGGTTTGTGGAGCAATATTGCCCGTGATCGAAATCACTTTAGCCTTGCTCTTGGCAATCCAGTCATTGATCTCTTTTTCAAGAGTGCCTAACTCACTTTCAATACTTTTGAACAATTTTACTTTTTGCATTCCGCATGACTCCGCAATAAAAAACGACCACTTACAGCCAGAAGTGAAAGGGTTAAGGTGTTGAGGGATTGGGACTGCGAAAGATAAAGTATACCGCGCCCAACAAGCAAAGTCCGGCCCACAGAAAATCCCAACGCAATGATTGTCGCATATAAAAGATTGCAAACGGAACAAATACCGCCAGAGTAATAACTTCTTGCAAAATCTTCAGTTGAGGAAGCGTGAGCTGTGTATATCCGATTCGATTGGCGGGGACTTGAAGTAGATATTCGAACAGTGCTATGCCCCAACTGACCAGTGCCGCGATATACCAAGGCTTGGCATTGAGTTCCTTTAAATGGGCGTACCAGGCAAAGGTCATAAAGATATTGGAGGCCACCAGCAGCAGTACTGTCTGAACATAAGCGGGCATCTTGGTTCCTCCTTGTTGCCATTGAACGATTTTCGGCTGATACCGGTCTCTAATAGGGTCCGTCGGGTGGGAATCCCTCGCTCTCTGATTGTAGCAATCGTCAACGTAGGACAAGATGGGGGCTGCCATTTGTCATTACCGAATAAAGCAAGGCCCAAGAGTCATGACCGAATCGAACCTGCTGCAAGATCCGAATTTGAGCCGAGACGAACTGGCCGCCGAGTATTTCGATCGCCTCCTTTATCCCCCCTACCCCGTCCAGGAAGAAGCTCTATTCGCTTGGTTTAGCAGTGAACAAGGTGTGCTGGTTTGTGCTCCCACCGGGACCGGCAAAACCCTGATCGCTGAGGCGGCCGTCTACGAAGCGCTGCGCACCGGCAAACGCATGTACTACACCACGCCTCTCATCGCTCTGACGGATCAGAAGCTCTTGGAGCTTCAAGCCTCCGCTGTCCGCTGGGGATTTTCTGCTCAAGATGTTGGCTTGGTCACCGGCAATCGCCGCGTGCATGCCGATGCGCCCGTCCTGGTTGTGGTCGCCGAGATTTTGCTGAACCGACTTCTCAATCCCGAGGCTTTTGATTTCAGCCAAGTCTCCTCGGTTGTTATGGATGAATTTCATAGTTTCAATGATCCGGATCGAGGCATTGTGTGGGAACTGAGTCTCGGGCTCTTGCCAGCCCATGTCCGCACACTCTTGCTATCAGCCACCGTCGGTAATAGTGTCGAATTCAATATGTGGCTCGCCCGCGCCCACAAACGAAACCTGCTGCTGGTCCAGAGCCAAGAACGCAAAGTGCCATTATCCTTCTGGTGGGTCGATGATCAGTTGCTCGATGAGTTCATGGAAAAAATTGCAGACGGTGATGAAATAAAACGCCGAACGCCCGCTTTAGTTTTTTGCTTCAATCGAGATCAATGCTGGCAGGTCGCCGAGTTGCTCAAAGGTAAAAAAATGATCGATAAAGCTCGACAGGCTAACCTGGTCGCGCGTCTAGATCGCTACGATTGGAGCGAAGGTGCTGGTCCAAAGTTGAGGCAAATCTTGATGCGTGGAGTCGGCGTGCACCATGCTGGACTGTTACCCAAATATCGACGCATTGTCGAAGAACTCTTTCAGGAAAAATTACTGTCGGTTGCCGTCTGCACCGAAACGCTCTCGGCAGGTATCAATCTCCCCGCGCGATCGGTCGTACTCCCTACGATCCTAAAGGGACCCTACGATAATCGCAAACCGATCGAGACTTCCACTGCCCAGCAGATCTTTGGCCGCGCAGGACGCCCTCAGTTTGATAAGGAAGGTTTTGTTTTCGCCTTAGCTCATGAAGATGACGTCAAGATTCTCCGCTGGAAAGAAAAGTATGATTCCATTCCGGAAGACACCAAAGATCCCGGATTGATGCAGGCCAAGAAACAACTCAAAAAGAAAAAACCGACGCGGCGACAGGGGGAAACCTACTGGAGCGCCGAGCAATTCGAGAAATTGCGCACCGCCCCCTCTGCTAAACTCTCCAGTCGTGGTCATCTGCCGTGGAGACTTCTGGCCTATATTCTTTCTCGTGCCCCCGAGGTTCAGCCTCTCCGTGATTTAGTCGGCCGTCGCTTGATGGATGCTAAGCAATTAGAAATCGCTCAGCGTGAATTGAACACCATGTTGATCACGCTGTGGACAGCAGGTTACATCGAACTCGATCCCAAACCCAAGCCCCTAACCCACGTTGCCGGTAATCCTTCCTCTGGTAAAAAGGGAAGCGGTCCCGGAGAAACAAGCGAAATTGTCGGTATTCTGGCAGCGGCGGGCTACAAGGTCAGCGCTGCACCACCCATGGATGAAAATGACGACGATGAAGATGGCTCCAACGAGCCAAGTCTTCGCGAACTTCAAGACCCTGGAGCACGAGGTTATGATCTAGAGGACTACAAGCCGCTGACCGCTACACCCACTGAACGCCTCGATTTGCTTGTTCGTTTGCGAAGTATCAATCCACTCTATGGCGTCTTTATTGCCGGTCATATGGCAATCGCTGATGAGAATGAGAGATTGCAGATTCTGGAAAGTGTTCTGGAGGTTCCCAACAACATCGCCAAATTAGTTCGCGTGCCACCTGAAGAAGAACTGCCCCAAGGTCCGTTGGCCCTCGATCGATTGAATCATCAATTGCTCGAATTAGGCTTGGCGGGCGTCGAAGAATTGGGAGGCGTCCCCGAGGAAGAAAGTGAAGCAGAAGAATTTCGGCGTGACGGACGTTATCTTGAGCCGCCACCAAGACCGCTCACAGTTGCGCAAAAACTAAAACGCTTGTTCGATTATGATTTTCCTAAAGTGCACGATGTCTATTGCCGGCCAGTTTGGATTGCCGGCGAAGTACTGCAGTTCAATCACTTCAATAAATACATCACGGCCCGCGGTTTGCAAAAACAAGAAGGTATGATCTTCAGGCATCTGCTTCGACTAATTTTGCTCCTGGATGAAATGGCCAATATTCCACCGGTAGAAAGCACCCCTGAGGATTGGGAAGATAAACTCGATGTCCTCATCGAACGATTGACGAATATCTGTCGCGGAGTCGACCCGAGCAGCACAGATGAAATATTGCAGCAAGAACGGGCCAAGGATGATCTGTTGTCCGGTTTACAAAAACTGAAACGGAAATAAATGTACTGGCCGTACTCATTCATCACGATTTGAGTTGTCGAGGACATGGCTTGCTGAATTTTCTTGAGCATACAACGTTTCACACAGCGGCTTCTGGCTGCAGAGAATACTCGCTGCGTCGCAGCCAGAATAAAGAGAGACCAAGGCACAGAACTGTATACAGCACTATTTCAAGTATTAAATGTATTTGTCCTGAGGTATCGAAAATTTGCGAGGCATTTCGCATTTCGCGAGGTAAATCGAGTTCCAACCATTGAATCATTAGGCTGCGGAGACGAAAGCTCACCGTCAATTGATTGATCGTTGCCGGCAGGAAGGATAGGAAGCCTTCGATGACGACCGTGTAAATGAATGCGACCAGCATAGCGCGGCGCTGAAAAAACGTGCCGATCAAAATATAGAGTCCGCTATAGGCAATACTGGCCAAGATCAACAAACGCCAGATTGTCCACCACAGTTCTAGGCCGCGTTCCAAGTTGAGGATCGGCACCAATACAGAAATCGCTAGAGTGCCTGCAATAATAGACCAAAAAACGGCGACAAGATACTTTCCCAAAACCAAAACCATTCTTCCGTTGGGGCGAATCAGCGCGTAAATCCAAGTTTGTCCTTCGAGTTCCGAATTGACAGCCGGCGTTGCCCAGAGCAAGAGGCTCAGCATCGTAGCGATCTGTGGAATCAAAGCATACGATACAAAACTGAATAGGAAAAACTTTTCGTTGGGTTGGATTTGAGTCCGCATATCTAACTGCAATTTCACCGCGCTGATCAGAGCGACCGGAAAAGCGACGATCAGCAGAATACCCATCAAGCGGCTTAGGGAAAACGATCGCCCCAGTTCATATTTGGCGACCCCCAAGAGTCCATTTATCCAGACTCTCCGTTGGGCTATGGGAACAAACGACTCTTCGGACCAAGGGAGCTTCTCCTTGGCTTGGCTTTGGGTGTTGGTGGAAGTGGGAACGTTAGTTGGCAGCATGAGCGGCTATTCCTTGAATATTGAGGCTGTACTGTCCTCGATGGCGAGATACCAACAAACGGAACAACGCTGAAAGATCCCCCGTTTCACCCCGAATACCAGACAACTGAAAATGCTTGGCGTGAACCAACTCATTCAATAAACGGTAGAGTCTCAGCGGTTCTAGAACGGCGACAACAACATGCGAAGAATCTGGACTGACCCGTATGGAGCGGATCCAGGTTTCATTTGCCAGGCAGGCAGCGATCGATCGACTATCCGGACCCTCGATCGTAATCTCTTGAGGCAGGTCGGCAAGCATGGTTCGCAGTTCACTTGCCGTACCCACCGCCAGCAATCGCCCGCCGTAGATCAGCATAAATGCATTGGTAACCGCTTCAACTTCATGCAAAACATGGCTGGCTAGCAGCAAGCTGCGACCATTGGCAACCCATTGCTTCAGCAATTCGATCATCTGCAATCGACCGACCGGATCGAGGCCATTAAAGGGTTCGTCCAGGATGAGCAGTTCTGGATCGTGCGCTAAAGCTTGGGCGAGTTTGGCCCGTTGTCGCATCCCGAGGGAATACGAGCCCATGGGGCGATGCATCGCTTGAGCCAATCCAACCCACGTCAAGACTTCGGTCGCCCGCTGCGCTGCGGCTCGCAGCGACCAGCCATGCAGTGCCAACAATTGCTCTACCCAGGCTTTGGCGGGAACTTTGGGAAGAAGCAAATCGGAGGCAGGACAGAGCCCGATTTGATGCAAGGAGCGGGCGCGCTTCCGAGGATTATAACCAAAGACCTCGATCGATCCTAACGATGGAGTCAGCGCTCCTGTGATCAGGCCGATCAGGGTTGATTTCCCTGCTCCATTAGGACCGACCAAGCCATAGGCACCACGCGGTAAATCGATATGGATATCGTTCACGCCGATCACGGTACCATACAAACGCGAAACGTTTTTAAGCGAGAGCAATGTTGTCGGAGCTTCGGATGGCATATTCATTTTGTCTCGGAAGAAACCTTCTCTGTCGTTGATTCGTATTATGCTCGCAGCATGCCTGCGATGCGGCGATGAGCCAAGTAGAAGCCAGCTATCGTGACAGCGATGCAGAGTGAAATCGGTAACCAGAAAGGTTCGTCGCTTTGGTTGGCTCCAAATGCAATCGATTGAGTTTGCCCCAGCGTGTGATAGGGTGAGAGCATTTGCCATTTGAAAAACTGTGATGATAGGCTTTCATTATTGGTGTTGCCAAAAGCGGTGACGCTTGTCAGAACGCTGTAGGTGACCCAGCCCACGATCCATGTGGCAAACCATGCGAAGCCCGCGAAGCGACTCTCGGTGGTCATCGATGAATAAAAAATGGCTAATGCTGAAGTCGGGAGAGCAAGAATGGCCGTAGCGGCCAGAATGCGCAGCGGCAAATCCCAAGTATCAAAAACGACTTTCCATGTTGGTGAAATCAGTACGCCAAAGACATAAACGCACAGCGCCGGAGCCGTGGCGATAGCCAATAGCAAAAACCATAGTACGGATGCCTTACCAAGAAGATATTCCACCGGACTAAGGGGCCGTGAAAGATAAAGCAGATAGGCTCGGCTCCTCAAGTCGTAGCTGATCAATCGCGGAGCGGTAAGTCCTAGAACGACAACCATGCAGTAAAGTTGTGACTGTTTGAAAAAATTTAGCAGAAACAGCGACCAGACTTCATGTCGCGCAACCTCTGGGTTGGTCATGATATTCCGCGCAAGCTCTTCCATACCAAATTGACGCCGCACAACCTGAGTGATCACAGAGCGGGATTCCGGATCTTGCAAGCCTTGTTCGAAAATGAAAAATCCAAACACAGTGAAGATTATGGGACTGAGCGACAAAGCCAGTATCGTTCTCAGCCAATAGCCTCGCCAAATCATTGTGGCCCCCGTCACGGTGACGACGAGCCACCGCAAGCTGCGCGGGGTCCTGGTTCCTTCCCAGTTGCGATATCCAAGATCAAGCAACGGCACGAGGCACCTCCTGGATCGCGTCGAGAAAAATTTGTTCTAAGGAGTTGCGAGATGGTTCCAGTCGCTGCAACATAATCTTGTGTTCGGCACATAGCGACCATAGCTCGGCGGCGCGGTCAGCATTGACGCCTTCCACGAAGACCGTCTGTCCGTCGTCGGCAAGTGTTGCGCGGTAGTTTCGGGTCTGAAGAACTTCAACCAGCGGGGCGGCTCCTTCCACGACAGTTAAATGTAAACCCGGTTTGGCAGGACGGCTCAATTTGTCCAGCGATTCGGATACTCGGATGCGCCCACCAATTAAAATGACGACGTGATCACAGATCTGGCGAACATCATGCAAAATATGAGTGGATAGCATGATCGATTTACCATGTTTGACCGCCAGGGTCTTGAGCCGCTGCAGGAATTCCTCTCGCTGGTTGGGATCCAGACCGGTGGTCGGTTCATCTAGGATCACCAACTCAGGATCGTGAACCAACGCTTGGGCGCATTTGAGCTTCTGTCGCATCCCGGTCGAATAGGTTTCGACCTTGCGATATCGTTCTTGCCCAAGATCACAATAATCAAGCACCTCATGAGCTCGCCTCAAAGCTTCACGGCTTGGAATTCCGGAGAGTTGAGCCATCATTTGAACCGACTCCACGCCTTGAAGTCCAGCCACAAAGCAGTCCTCTTCGGGCAAGTAGCCGATGCGATCGCGAATCGCTTTGACTGTTGCGGGCCACGGTTCACCGAGTACTTTCCCAGAGCCCGCATCAACACGCACCAAACCGAGCAACGACTTGATCAGAGTGCTTTTACCAGAACCGTTGGGCCCCAGCAATCCAGTGATACCGGGAGCGATGGCAAGGTCGATATTGTCGAGAACCGTATTGCGGCCATAGCTTTTTCTCAAGCCGCTCAACTCAATGATTGCCATGCACTTTTGTTCCAATTACTACGTTTCACCGCGCTGCTCGACGTTCGCGAAACGACGATTTCGCAATACGCTCTCTCGCTTAGTTTAATCTACATTGGCGAGGCCCTCGATAGGCCAGATTCTTTGTCGGACGCTTCGGATGAATACAGGGCTAGATTTGGCGCACTAAATGGTCGACAATTCAATCTTCGACAATTCCACTGGAGAGAGTTTTTTTAATACCACTCTCGGTTTCTCAACCGCTCACGTCTTTGGCTTATTCCCCGAGATCCCCTCGACTTTAACCCCCTGAATTCGACCAATTCCAAAGCAATTCGACCGGTTTCACAGCATGATTGATACCCAAATTGAAAATCGCACTTCAATATTCGCGAAAATCGCGAGTTTCTTCCTCTTTTTTTCGAAGTTTTTAGGGTTTTATTCCCTTTTAGCAGCCGCTGGATACGCCCAATCGGAGAGAGTCGAACGGTCGCGGCAGGTTTCCAGCCCTCCTCCGATCGAAACAAGTTGGAGCGATTTGACAGCAGGAATCGAGAATGAACAACAATGGCTCGAGCACAAGGCGATTCTCAAGCAGCGTTTTTTGGATTTGATTCGCGACCAACATAAACCGTCCAAGCCGGCGCTCGATCTAAAAATCCATGACGAAGTGAATGTGGATGGCATTTATATTCGCAAATTGATCAGCTATGCCGTTGAATCGGATGAACGTGCACAGGCCTATTTGGCGATTCCGCTGGAACGCAAAGAGCCAGGGCTCGCCGTGGTAGCCTTACACGGTACTTATCCCAAGGGGAAGGAACAGGCAGCGGGCCTGGAGCCGGACAAAACTCGCGCTCACCTGGACCATCTGGCAAGGCGAGGATTTGTGGTGATTGCCCCAGATCATTTCGTTGCTGGAGAACGCATTCCGCCGGAAGGGGCTTACGATACCACTCGATTCCATCAGCGACATCCGGAATGGACAGCGGTTGGGAAATTTACCTATGAACACTCGATCGCTGTCGATGTTTTGCAAACATTGCCCGAAGTCGATCCGCAGCGCATCGGGGTCATGGGGCACTCTCTGGGTGGCCAAGGGGCCATTTTTTTGGCAGCATACGATGAACGCGTCCGCGCGGCAGCTTGCAATTGCGCTGCATCGTTCTTTCGATATAATGATCGGGTAACAGAGTGGTCCCGCGATCGATGGTATGTGTACTTTAAACACATTCGCCCAGGGCTTTTGGAAGGAAAGCTTCCCCCGATTGATTTTCATGAGATCATGGCCCTCATTTCCCCTCGAGCCCTGCTCGATATATCGGCCGTGAATGACGGTGTGGAAGCAACGCAGCGACAAAGGGTTATCATGAATCTCGAAGTCATGAAAGCTTTTCAGTTTGAAAATGCGGCAGAACGATTTGCATTTTTTGTTAATGGAAAACAGCATTCCGTACCCGACGAGTCGCGGGAATTGATGGCCAGTTGGCTGCGAAGTCAATTGAATTCTGTTGATTCCAAAAATCGTTGAGCTCGGTTTGGAAATTGATTCTCTCGATATTGATTCTCTCGATATGAAGTGTGGATCCAAATGAATTTGCGCCGTGGGATACGAAAGTTGATTCTGAGTGTTGTTCTGACTTCGGTTACCTTGGGAGCCACTCCTTGGATATCCGCTGAAGATGCACTCGATCGAATGACTCGCAAGAAACTGCAATCGCTGCGTGAGTCCATCGGGAAATTGAAGTCGGAGCGACAGGAGGTCCAGCACGTCAGTCGCTTGAAAACGTACCGCGCCAATATGCACGTCCATTCGCATTGGTCGCACGATAGCCGAGGTCAAATTGGCGATATCGTTGCGGCAGCCAAACGAGCCGACACAGATATCCTCATGTTTACGGAACATCCGGCATCGCATTACGACATCGTAAAAGATGGTCACCAGGGGATGCGCGATGGCGTACTCTTAATACCAGGGGCCGAGACCAAAGGCTTGTTGGCATATCCCAAAACTTCGATTCGCGATGCGGAGCCTCTGAGCACAGAAGAGTATTTCAACGCTGTACAGCAAACCGATGGCTTGGCATTTATCTCTCATTTAGAAGAGCGTATGGATTTGGATATCCCTGGTATCACTGGAAATGAAATCTACAACACGCATGCGGACTTTAAGGAAGAAAAACGCTTGGTTGCCTCAATGCGCAATCCATTGTGGCTGATCAATACGGCTCCCATGATTCAGCAGTATCCCCAGGAATCGCTGCTCGCCCTGCTCGATTATCCCGCCGATTATTTGAAACGTTGGGATCAACTTAGTTTGACTGCGCGCCACACCGGTGTAGCAGCCAATGATGCGCATCAAAATGTGGGTATCCGCTTGCGACTTATCGAGAAGGATATGGTCCGCGTTGAGGATGCGTTAGGAGAAAAAATCCTTGAGCTCAATCGCAAAGCGGCCGCCGAACTGCTCCCCATTAAGGAAGACGCCAAAGAGGGCGATATCGTTTTTCAATTGCTGCTAGATCCCTATGAAAACAGCTTGCGACACACGGGAACCTATCTGTTGTTGCCCGAGCAAACGCAGGCGGCAGTTTGGGATGGCTTGTTGCATGGTCGAGCTTATGTATGCTTCGATGGTCTTGCCAGTGGCCGTGGAGTGCAGTGGTTTGCAAGTCCCAAGGGCTCTAGCGATCGGGTCGAACTAGGGGGCAAAGTCGCTTCAACACAGGGTGTTCTTTTTACCGGTTATTCCCCGCAAAAGGCTACCTGGAAAATCATGCGTCAAGGTACAGAGGTTTATTCCTGCACCGGTTATGAATGTCGATTTGAGACCGAACAGCCAGGCATGTATCGAGCCGAATTATGGTTGGATGTTCCGCAGCCTAAGATCTGGGTACTCACCAACCCGATCACGCTCGAGTAATAGGTCAACATCTAAGTGCCGTTGGCCTTAAGGATTCAAAAAGAATGCGCCTTGAAAGGAGTATAGATCAATCAAGGCTTGGTTGATCATCGCTTCGCCCGCGCCTAGCTCTACCCAGCTGACGGCCGGATCGGCCCCGTAGCCACCTTCAGCTGCGCCTTCGATCGTTGGAAAGTACATGTGATGTCCGTTGCAGTAACCTATAAAAAAGGTTTCCTCGGCTCGGCAGCGTTGCTTCAAAGAATTGGAATGCTGTGAAAAAAATTCACCCGATCCGGCGACCAAAGCCAGTTGTCGATTCAGCAAGATCGTCGTGGTTTCGGGATGGAGTTGGTCGTCTTTAGCTTCTTGAGCAAGCGTCGCGGTGACTAGCTCTGCAAAGAAAGCTTGTCGAAAGGCGAGTTGGGTCAGCGGTTCTCGGAGCGGCAATCGCGTGGAAAAATCGAAGACGGTTCGTTTGGCCTTAAGGCTGGGTCGCGCTGGAACCTCCGGTTTCAATCGGCCGAAAATGGTAGCGACTTCTTGGCCGAGTTTCGCTCCATAGGTTTCGATGGTGCGAGTGGAATCGTCCGTGCGGGGTGAAAGATCGCCTGCTGCTCCTTGCAAAAATAAGCATGGTGCACCGCACAGTTTTTCTGCAGCTTCCGTCATCTGCCCCGGCCAGTCAGCCGAGTAGCGTAAATCTCTGGCATCCAACATCGTTGAATGGGCGGCGTAGTTTAAAAGAATCGCAATGGGCTTATCGTCAATGGTATCAAGTCGTATGACACCCAGCTCGGAATCTATTGGTTTGTTTTCAAGCTTGCTGTGTCGATTGCGATTCATGTGGACGGTGTCAGTGCCCCAGGCAATCTTGGCATCGGTGAGTGTTTCGACGGCCGAGCCGATCGCTTGCACAATTTTCGCTTCAAGATTAGCCGCATATTCAACGGCGTCATCAAAACGACCTTTACCCTCGCCTTCGCGATCGCGCAATTCGATCACGGGACCGTGATGAGTGTGCGATCCGCAAACCAAGACATGCTCGATTTTGTAATCGGTCTTAATGGCATCGCGGATTCGGGCCATCGAGTCGGCTGCCGGTGCACGACCTAAATCCAAGGCAACGATCGCCAAACGCTGGCTCCCCGCCTCGATAACAACCGCTTTAGCAAACAATGGGTCCCGGACTCCGGTCGAAAGAGCATCGTGTCTGGCTCCATAACCCCACATCGGCATCGGGCGCGATGGAGTAACGTTCTGCTTACCAAATCCTGCCCGAAAATTTTTCGCGTCTA
>JBIKMB010000108.1:0-18492 GCA_044359485.1 Pirellulaceae bacterium
AAAAACTCCTTTTTACAAGACTCTGCAACCATTGTGGTTCTAGGCTCTTGTATTAAGTAATGGTCTACCAAAGAATATGGGATCGCGCTAGACTACTTATTTACCCCAACATCGCGCGCGGGCCGTGCAAATTCTTGAGATAATTAATTCGGTATAACTTCGAATAGTTGCAGTGGAATGTGATGAAATGATGCTGTTTCCAGGTCGAATAATGATAAGGTAAGAGATTTTAAATCTATCGGGGGTTGTTGCTGTGCCTGAAAGTGATTGGCGGCGGGCTTGCGACATGAGTTTAGATACGCTAGACGCACATCTTCTATGACAATCCGCTCGAGGAGCGATAATGCCTGGTGGAGCATGGGGTAAGCAGGTGCCTATGCAGAGATGCCGTGCGTTTAGAGATGCCGTGCGTTTAGAGATGCCGTGCGTTTAGAGATGCCGTGCGTTTAGAGATGCCGTGCGTTTAGAGATGCCGTGCTTTCGGAGTCAGCACGCGTTGAAGTGGGCAGTGAATTTAAGACAACACAATTGAGTCAAAGAAGTGTTTGCGAGCGTTAGTTGATGAACACGTACAAGTGTACGTGTGGCTCTCGGCGATTGGACTGACCATTAATCGCCACCGCCGCAACCTGAACCGCAAGAGGAGCCGCAGGAAGAGCCACCGTCGAAACCGCCATCGGAGCCCGAATCACCAGTGTCGAAGTTGTGGTTGTGGGACTGCGAGTCATCTCCCAACGAGAATCCGTCGAGCCAGGAAAAGATGGAATTGGATTCGCCCGCATCTGCCGCGGTGATTTCCGCGTTGGTCCTAGAAAGCTCTGGCATCGAACTGAAATCACAGGCCTCAAGCGGCACGTTGGGATTGAATAAATCATTCTCTCCCGCCTGGAGGCCCATTTCACTAACGGTTGCGCATGGAGAACCCTGTTCATCCACCATCGTCACGTTCTGTACGTGGGTGTTGTGGCTGTGCATGTAGTTCGACCACATCCACAGGTACGCCAAATCGTTCGTGCTGCTGCTTGTGCTGTGGTATTGCTCAAATACAGGTGGCTCCGAGTTTGGAGTGTTTTTCTTTTTGGACAGCAGCGGAGGTCGCGGTTCGGCCCGAACTACGTTTGTTGTGACCTTGCGGAGAATGTGGTCGACGCGAATCGTTTGCTGAATGGCCTTTTCCACTCGATCTATAAAACCTTCAAATTCCTCTTTACGTTTTACAACAAACGAATCGTACGATTCCTGGCTGGCAAAGAGCGTGTTCATTTTGTCTTCTAAAAGCGAATCGTTTTCAGCGGCCTCTTGCAATTCGCTATCCAGCCCGTTGATCTCAATTCGGATCGGATAAACTCCGGGGCGATGGATACGTTCAATGGTTACGCGGAGAACGACGGTCAGGTTAGGGAGTTGATGTTCCAGCCATAAGCATAGATCCTGAAATCTTGCTTGGTGCGCATCGCTGATTCGATCTTTTGCTGCCGCGATAGCTCGCTCAAAGTCATCCTGGCTGTCACCGCTCGGATCTTCATAGAGAACGATGCTGTCGAGGGTGATTTTTGCAATATCGGTAACGCCGATCGAGCGAAAGATGCGATTGAAATCTTGCAAGATCGAGAAAGCCGTGAACGATTCATGCTCTTCCTTGGTCGCCAGCGCGTTGGCGGTAATGATTTCCGCCAGGCGCCGGAATCCACGGGTAGGTTTGCGGCGAAGGGTCGTCAATTGCGAAGGATCGACTGTGAGTGTCGAAGCAAAATACATTTGCTTTCTCCTAATGGGCATCCATAGCATCGCACATACCGCAGTCGGCAGCGCCTTTCCGAGGCGATTCCCACCAAAATGCATCGGGGGGACCATATCGCTTCAAATACAAATCTAGCGTCTGCTCGTATTGAAGGGAACAAGATGCCCCAATCTTAGCAGGGTCATGATGAATGAATTTTCCGAAGTTCTGCTGGCAAAATTCAGCGTATAGCCGAGTGAATAAGATAAATTCATGCCATACCAGATCGACGCGTGAAGAGGGAGTGCACGCCAGTGCCCGCACTTCGCTGGCTAAGGCCAAGAATTTAATGGTTTCTTCCAGGCCCTTGGCTGCGTCCTTGAATGGCGGGAGTGCCGCTTTCTCGATTTTTTGCCTAAGCTCGGGGTAGTGCGTCAATAATTGCTGCGCGAGTAATCTTGGATCAAGCATTTTGCCAAAGCATCAAATGTTTGGATTGTGTTTACGGAGCATATTACGTCCCATTTTAGCATTGCGGTTACGCGGCGCCAGCGGATCGTGTAAGGCTTCTAGTTCCCAGCAGCAATGCAAGCCAAGAATATCGGCCGCATCCATCTGGGTGTTCGTTTCACCGATTAACGAGTGGGTGATCGAACCGGTCACAGCTATACCATCCACAATTTTACGCTCCCCGGCCGGTTGGTCATACTCGTATTTGACAAGATATAACCGACAGGGCTGATGTCGAGGCAACCAAAATAATTCTCGGGTTTCCAACAATTGCATGCGGTCCGGAGCACAACGCAATTCGCTTTGAAAGGCAAGCCAATGTGATGTTTGTGCTAAAGCAAGAAACTCGGGCTGCTTGGCCGCAGCAGGGATCAATGATTCCATACCGATCTCCTTGAGCATCAGTTGCGTTTCGTAGCTGCGATGCACATCGCTACAGCGCTGGACCAAGGACGCTATTTCCTGTGCGTCGCCCAGCGTGGCTCGAGTCACACTGGCAAGAAAGGCGATCGAAGGTTCCGGGTGTTGGTTGGCAAGATTCAACACGATCGCGCGATTAGAAGCCTCCAACATAACGGCTGTGTGGACCGCTGCCTGAGCGAACTCCAATGGTCGATTGCTTTGAGGGTGGAGGTAGCTCTTCAGTTTCTCCATCCCCATTGGTCCATTGAATGCATGCGGTAAATACTGCTGAGTTTCAGCCAGATGATCGCATAGTTTGAGAAATGCCAAGCAAGCTCGGCCTGGGGGCAAATGCTTCGCTAAAGCTTGAACGAAGGGTTTGAGAAAGGGATGTTGCTCACGATAGGTGCCAAGTATGGAAAACCATAAAGCCTCATTCGGATCGATCGGATGTAAAAGGGCTTTATAAATCCAAGAGACATCTTCTTTTTGACGGTAGTCGGCTAATACCTCCAGCACACTCATCAAATCATGCGCCTGATACGGCTTGCCGGCTAACGCATCGGCGACATACCAACGAAGAACGGGCAGACCTTTCTCGATAACCGTTCGTCGCAAGGACTCATTTTCAAGTCCACGAAAAAAGTGCGCCAGTCGCGGTAGCGGGTGTTGTTCGGTCGATGTAAGCAAATCACTCCTATGGTGAAGTGCATCCAGCGTGTGGCAAATCGAGTTTACCTCTCCTGCGCTGGTGATCTTGTGCTCTCGGAACTCCGCCAATTGTTGCTCAAGGTTTCCTCCTTCGAGGGTCCATTGCTCTAGAACTCGACAAAATGAGACCGAAGAATCGATCATGGGGAGACCCCTTTCGACACCTAATTGGAACGCACCCGCACTTTCTACCTAAGAAGAAAACAACTGCCCTTATTTGGGGCTTAGTGTAAGCTTTGGCGTCGCTAATTGCGAGCAAATGATTCAAACTTCGACCCGCATTAAAAGGTTTACCCACCGGCCGTCCAGACTCTGGATTGGCCCAGTACGGGCGGGGTTGGTTGAGGTGGGGCGTGTCGTCGAGGGGGAAAGCTCGATACGACAAGGGCATTTTGATAGGAACTTTAACTCCCGTGGCGTATCATAGAGGGGAGATCTTTCGCAATGAGGCTGAGGTCTCGAAGGGGTGCAACTCCCTTTTGCCAGAGCCCTTTTTGCCAGAAAAAATTCGGACATAATGCCGAAATACAGGATGAGACTGTCCTGTTTTTCGGGTTTACGCTGAGAAAATGTGGGAGCAATGAGCTACATGAAGCGAAGTTTTTCCAAAGCGAGCGGCTTCACATTGGTGGAGTTGTTGGTGGTGATCGCCATCATTGGAATCTTGGTAGGTTTGCTCCTGCCGGCGGTGCAAGCGGCACGTGAGGCTGCCCGACGCATGCAGTGTGGCAACAACATTCGGCAACTTGCTCTTGCGGTTCACAATTTTGAGTCGACCAATCGCCATCTTCCTCCGGTTCGATTTACGCCCAAGCCTGGTGACCGTCCCGAGTATTCATGCGGCGGAACGCAGCCCACCTGGTTTGTGCACATTATGCCTTACATTGAAATGAATAATCAGGCAAATCAATGGAATGTATTCGCCGGTTGGGAAACGCATCCTCAGTTGCTGCGTGAAACGGCATCTTCGATCTTTTATTGTCCATCCAAGCGAGCGGGATTATCGATTGGGAAATCATCGGTTGGCGGATCAAGTCCTGGCCGGCTTCCTTGTGGATGTCCGATTCCTGGCGGTTCGGGTTCGATTCCCGTAACAGGTGTGTTAGGTGATTACGCCGCCAATCATGGTGATATGAGTCCTGGTTCTGTTGGACTACCCACAGATTTTTATTACGGTGGAAACGGTACTGGGGCTTTGATTTCGAGTCGGCCAAATTGCCGTGGGAGCGCGGTGGTGGGTTGGGCCGATAAAATTCGTTTCGCAAGCATTGTGGATGGCACGAGCCATACGTTGCTGGTAGGAGAGAAGCATTTAGCGATTGAATGGATGGGCCGATTTCCAGAAGATGGTCCTATTTATGATGGAGACTCTTTGCCAAGTTCTGCTCGGGTAACCGGACCGGGACAGCCTTTAGGCAAAGGTCCGCACGATACGGTCACCAGTTACTACAGTTTCGGTAGTTGGCACCCGGGAGTCTCCACATTTGCGATGGCCGATGGGAGCGTGCGGACGATTTCGGTTGCGATGGATACGATTTTCTTGGGTCAATTGGCGAATCGAAGCAATTCGGAATATATTTCAGTTCCAGAAGAATAAAATGCTTGGCCAATCCAATAAGCTGTGGCCGCACTTAGCATACCCACATGGATCGGCTGCGGGGGAGAAGAGACTCTGGGCAAGCCAAGCGATGTTCGCAAGTCGCCGCTTCTCCGAGAATCGGGGCTTTAGTCAAAGCGAAAGCCGTTTTTTTTGGGGCAGCGATGGTGCGATCGTTGCTGATGCAGGGTTTTTTGCTCTCAGTGTTCGCTTACAATAGCCGTTATGCAATCCAACATTATCTCTCTTTTATATTCATCACGTTGTACCACTTGCCTTTGGACTTTGTTGTTGCTCTTGATTAGCTTGAGCGGTTGCGGTCCAACTCATCCACCAACGTATTCGGTGGTCGGTAAAGTGGTTTTTGAAAACGGCGAAGCTTGTCGTTTGGGTACGATTGAATTTCGTTCTTTGGAGCACATGGTCAGCGCTCGCGGCAAGATCGAGGATGATGGATCGTTTCGATTATCAACATGGGAACCAAATGATGGTGCCGTGCCGGGAAAGCATCAAGTGATCATACAGCAATTGATCATTACCGAAGATTTAAGTTTTGCTAAGCATGGTCATGGACCGAGAGTCAATCCGCAGTATGGCGACTATGCAACATCAGGAATTGAAGTCCAAGTTGAGCCGATTGAGGTCAATGAGGTGATGGTGACCCTGAAGATGTATAAGGCAAAGCGATAGCTGGTTGAGCCTTTCTTTTTGAGTTGGCTGGCAGGATGGATGGCACCGGGGCGCGGACGTCTTTCCCTTAGTATTCGATACGATATTCTGTACTACCGTGGGCTGGCGTATCTTGTTATCTTTGTAGGTCCATTTTTTACTTACAAAAATACACATGGATCGATCGGGGTATGCTGTGAGAAAGCCATTAATTGCTGGTAATTGGAAGATGAATCTTTTGCGAGATAGCAGCGTCGCCTTGATTCATCAGTTGTTGGACAAGAACAAGCCATCGGAAAAGGTGGAAGTCGCCGTTTGTCCTCCTTCGGTCTATCTGCATGACGTCGGTGCCGCATTGCGAGGGAGTCATATCGCTCTGGGGTCACAAAATATGTATCACACCGAAGAAGGTGCTTATACAGGCGAAGTAAGTGGCAAGATGCTGAAGGATTTAGGCTGTCGGTATGTTATTCTCGGCCACAGCGAGCGTCGTCAATTGATGGGTGAGACCGATGCGCAAGTGAATCAGAAAGTTCATGCGGCTCTCAAGGTGGGTTTGGTACCGATCGTTTGCGTGGGCGAGACACTCGATCAGCGCGAAGCAGGCCAGACCACGAGTGTCGTACGAACGCAATGCGAGGGTTCTCTCGCGGGGTTGTCGAGCGAACAAGCATCGGGAATCGTGCTTGCCTATGAACCTGTGTGGGCCATTGGTACCGGCAAGACGGCCACCCCCGCTCAAGCAGAAGAGGTGCATGCGGACATCCGCGCTTTGCTTACAAAACTCTTTAATGCCGAGACGGCCCAAAAAATCCGCATTCAATACGGCGGAAGCGTGAAAGCGGATAATGCTAAAGAATTATTGAGCCAACCAAACATCGATGGTGCTTTGGTGGGTGGAGCTTCACTTAAGGCGGACAGCTTCCTCCCCATCATTGCTGCCGCTGGATGAGTTGGATTGATCCGCGCTGCGTATCGGATACATTCGCTGCACATTAGCGATGTGCGGCGAATGTTGGCTGCTTAAAGCCAGTGCGAGCCAGCCGTCGCGAAATTCTAATTGAGAAACCGCTAGCCCTGCCAAGCGTGCGTCTTCTGAGATTTTGGGTGCCAGCACGGGAATGTAGTTCTGCTTGCTGAATACCTTCGAGAAAATCAACCGAATGGGAACGCGTTCGCGAATGCCGAGTCGGTAACCATCGATACTGATGGGGCCGATATGCGTTAAGCCTGCTTGGAGACCATTGACATCAGCCAGGTAGGAGGTGCGGACGATGAAGCGTTCGAGATGAATGCCTCCCTCCTGATGCAATTCGGCGATACGCAAGGTAATGGCCACTTTGCCGCGATCAAATTCGACGGAGATGGGACGATAAGGGGCAAATCGAATAAAGACATCTTTCGGAATGTCATCGCCGACTCCCAGACTTCCATCACCGAATAGACGTACCATTTTTTCGCATAGTTCAGCGAGCGGCCAAAGTCGATCGCCCAAGCCAAGCTGAGCGATCGTGTTGTTCAGCGCAGACTGATGCAGTTGCACACTCAGTTCGCTATCGGCTGGAGCGCGGGGACGAGGTGTATGTGCCGCAAGTTGGGTTTGCCCAGCCACGCGGTACCGCACTAATAACCGTTGTTCGGTGGTTTGTAGATCCACGACCAAGGGACTCAGGTTCAGTTTGGTAAGCGGATCAAGTACCTTTTCTACCAGGCGATCTTCCGCAGTAGAGAGCTGGGTTTCCAAAGTCTTGTCGAACTCACGATCGACTTGATTCTTGATGATACGCTTCGCGAGTTGCTGCGCAACACCACGCTGCTGCTCTACCTGTTGAGCGACAATGGCACGAAAAAACTGATTGACGACAGGTAGTGAATCGAGGCTCGTCTCAAATCTCTTCAACCGATCATTGAGTTGAACATCCGCGTCGCCCTTTTGGAGCACGATAAGTTCGCGCGGATCGAGTTTCAAAGATCGTGCCGACTGAACATCGGTGTTTTGTTGGTTATATAAGGTAGCGGGGCCTTTCTGAGCCCGGGTCTGGGCCAAGATTTTTCCATGAATGCCGATGTCGACTTGCCATGAGTCCGAGGATGGTACAAAGTCTAACGAAATTTGAGTCAATACCTGACTCATGCCACGCGTATCGGCACCCAGTATATTCTGTCGCACCGGACGCGATTCCCAGTCGCGTTTGGGTAGCATTCGTTCGACAAATGGCTTCGAAACCGCCAAACGAAGGTTCGCATTGCGATAGTAATCGTTCATTACCTGAGCCACATGAACCAATTCGGGTTGCGGCGAAAATCGCAAGCTTTGCAAGGAATCGGCCAAGTTGGCTCGACAACGGTTGATGGGATCCTCTTCCAGAAGTTCCAATTCGACCAGCATGCGACGATAGTTGACAGGTTGCTGAGCCCAGGGATAAAGTCTTTCACGGAGTTCAACAATCGGTTCGCGATAGAGAAAATCGATCTGTTCCTCGCTTAGCCGTTGCCATGTGACACGTGCAAGAAACCGTCGAGCAACGGGACCTGTGATCGTCGCACTGGGACTTTCTGATGACAGCACGTCATCGATTTCCTGAAGCAACAGATATTTGCTCCAGCCCTCCGGATCGCCTGTTTTTTGAATCAGCTCACGGACTCTCTCTAAGCTGAGGCGAATATCGGCCGCCGTAAACGACCCGGCTCGCAGGTCGATCAATTGAATATCGGGTTTTTGTAGAGCGGTCCAAATAGATTGCCAAACCGAAACACGACGCTGTAGACCGTAGATGGCGGTTCTCAGACGATAGGTCAATTCTTTATCTTCGGTCGTATCAGCGAGTTCCTCACCGCGCGAGACGAGTTCCGCTAATCGATCCAATGCTAAACGCGATCGTTCATCCGCTAGCGAGTCTAGGCCCCAAAGTTCCATAAGTCCGTCGGTGACGGCGCGTTGCCAAACTTCGATGGGCGAGACCTGTGTGGCGATGGTCACTTCCTGCGTGGTTTGATCCGTTATGTTGAACGCAGTGCTCGTAGGTTCGAGCAAACGATCCAGCAGTTGAATCAGAGCTGGAGCGGCTGGCCAGCCGCCGCTATCTAATGGCCGGTCTTGCGTGATCGAAGGCGTGGCCGGCAGTGGATCGTCAATCAATCGACGCGCGGAGACAAGTTGTGAAGTTGGGCTGGCGAAAGTCGGCTCTGTCGCTTCCAGTAATGGATCGATGATTTCATTGGTAGGGATGCCATCCGCATCCGCATCCGCAACAGGAGCTAACAGCGCGACCAGGGGAGCGGGTTCGAGCGGTTCGTTAAGTGTATGGTTCAGCAAGGAATGAGGGACTGGAGCCCACGGGTCATCCAACTCGAACTCGGCCACATCCGCGGCCGCCCTTCCCGCATCGTACGTTAAAATCGGCTTGGGACGATCTGTGGAGGCGGTGACCTGTTTGACCGCTTGACGCGATTCAAAATGGAACCAGCTAAAGCGCAAGGCTTCGACTTCGAAGACGTAGATAACACCGGTTAGTCCAATTGCGATCAAAATCGCGTAGATCCAACCGAGTCCTTTTCGTTCCTTATCCATCTTCACGACATCCATTCGTGCCTACGACCCATCCTTGGAGCGGCCAGACTAGAGTTGGTACCTCCGGCATTTGTCCGGGAACCAGCCCAGTCTGTAATTGGTTTGATCGGCACTTTTGTCGAGCGGCGGACAGAGAGACTTGGAGGTTTTGGGTAGGATCGAGTCGCACCACGGTAAATTGTGACGATCAGTGAGAATTTGCAGGACGATGCGAAATGGCTGAGGCGATTCCGCGCAAACTTTGGGAAGCAGTGGACCGATGCTGTGGCCGAGGTTTGGGTGGCTTACTGAGATCGGCTTATCGATTACTGATCAGAAATTCGCCGATGGGATGCGTGTCGGGAAAGTAACAGAGAACGTATGTGTTTCTACCCGCGATGATTTCCACTCGCTCGCTGATACCCTTGGTGAGTGGTCGAGAGTTTACTAAAGGTGCTAGTTGTAATTGGTGGCGACCAACAGGTACTTCCACGCGTAGTACCTGAATCTCGCGGGGAAGGAGTCCCCAGCAGCGAGTATCTGCCGATTCGGTTGCTTCCCAGGCGACGCCCGCGGCATCCATGGCGAGGCTTGCGAGGGGAGTGGTAGCGGCAAGTTGATCTTTGGCAGCATAGATCGATGCTTTTTTTACAACGCGTCGGGCCACAGCCCGGGCCATAATCTTTGGAATGGCCGCTTCGTGAGTTTGTTCGGCCAGAAAGGCGATATCGGTCATGCAAGCAGTGGGACCAATTCTGACTCCGTCGATCGAAACCCCCAAACAATCGATTGATTGCTGCGGGATCACGACTTTAGGAATTTTGATAGGGGCGAGTGTCGGTGGTACGGACATCGGTCCTACGGCCGACACAATTCGGTCGGCGATCAGCAGAGCATCGCTGGTAGCGTATTCTGAAACTTCCACCTTGTGTGGTCCACGGCCTACCATGGCAAATACATATAACACGCCATGGCCTGGCGAACAATAAACACCGTTTTGGGCTCGCTCTAAGTCCCAACGCAACGGTTCACACTGTGGATTCAAGGCGACAGCGGCTTCATAATTGCGAACCGCATCATCATAATTGTTCATGGTTTGTTCGCGCAGTAAACCGCGCAGGTAATAGCCTATCGGCAATGGACGATAGGCTTGGTTTACTTGAGTTCTTCTCTCTTCGCTGATATCTTCGACCGCTTTCTGAAAAAGCTGCTCCTGCTTTTCATGCATTTGCAAACTGTAGGCTTCTGCATCGCCGCCATCGTGCATTAGATTTGATAAGGCGAGAAATAATCGCAGCAAGATTTTCTCATAATCTTCGCCGGCATAGGTTCGAGTTTGATCGTCGGTGAAATAAGAGAGGCCACCAGCAGGCCATGTTTGTTTTTCGAGTTCATCGAAGCGATCGCGAAGAACCTTCAGTCGCTTCTCCGCTTCCTTAGGACGACCTTGAACCAATTCAATCATGGCAAGATCTAATTCGGCCACATCCGCTTCGCGTTTTTTTCGCTGCAACGATACGAACTTTTTTTCGGCTTCACCCAATTCATTGCGATAGAACAGGTCGCGAGGTTGTTGCAGAAAGTCAGCGTGTGTGGAGCATCCGCTCAGCACCGAACAAAGTCCGCAAAGCACCGCAAAAAAAACGAGCGGCCAGGAATTTAGCTGTATCGCTAACCGCTCTCGCTGCATAATGACACTGCCAACAGAGACAAAATCGGATTGATGCCTTCCACACTAGTTTTCGTTTGAGGCGAAGGGATTGTAATTCCACCAAGCCCCAGCTCTGGTTTTATGATAGCCCTTGCGAATCTCGGCTGCCTGCGAAGTGGCAACGCCAGTGTTCACGTTGACTAATTCCAAGGTCAATAAATAATCGCGCTGAGTATTATTATTGCGTTTGGTTGTACCTGATGTCAGCGTTGCATACATCAAATAGTCCATCGGTTGACCTTGTCGTTCCAGGACGGCGGTGAAAAGCCGCATGTTGTCTGGAATGTAGAGTGAGTCTGGTCGTAACCGTGTTTCGTATAAAGCCGCATCCACCATGCGTCGACTGATCGCAGCGAACGTATTGGATTCGCGAATCTTGGCATCGATTTGTTGATAGATTTGATCTTTAAAATCACCGAGATCTTCGGAGCTCTTGTTCTCCACTCCGATAAAGCAAATCGTTTTCTTCAGTGGCGTGCCATCGGCAGCAACAGGTGGCATGTCCGGATGAGGACCACACTCGGCTGCCAGCAATTTGCCAACCGCTTCATCAATCAAAGGATCGAACACTTCCGCGCCCGCTTTATGGCTCCCCACCATATTTGCGGCGTCTGGTTTGATTACATGACCAAACTGATATCCGCGGCATCCCGTTCCCAATGCCAGTAAGGACAAAAGTCCCAAGGCTCGGCGTCGATCCATAACGCACCTCGATTTCGATTGCTGTGTGATTGAGCCTATTGCGTACCTGATCCAGCACGCTACGTAAAGTTCAAGTGGAAACCAACAGTTGGCGATTATTCCCGTGCTAGCATTCCCAGGCTAGCATTCGGCGGTTGGCCATTGGCAAGCGGGAGCGTCCACTAATGAGCAGGCTATGCCGAATGTATCGGGAAAATGGACCTCGATTCTGTGCAAAAACGGTTCAAGGTACAGTTTCATAATTCCTTAAAAGGAAGGAAATTACTTATTTATAGCTACTTTGGATATTGTTCCCCAGCTTGAGTTGGGAACGCTTGCATCGCTGACGCCGAGAAAGCAAGGCTGAGATACCCCTTGAAGGACTGGTTTCACGCTTCGTAGAAAGTCTAAACCGCAGCGAGCCAGAGTATTCGAGCACGGCTCTCGCCTGAATTCACTAAGGATTCGAATCTTTCCTATTTACGCCCGCCTTGTTTTTGGCTAGCCTAAAATAAGTTTTTGGTTAATCAAAAAATCGGTTTGCCTGGCAATGAAATTGATTGGTAATTGGGACGGGTGGTTGGCATGGATTTACGGCGGTTGGTCTTGATGCGCTGGCAAATCAGTTGGATCGAGGGTCTCCGAGCGGTATCGTCCAATGTGCCATTTCTAAGTGCCCAGAGGATTGTTTCCCAGAGGATTGTTTCCCAGAGGATTGTTTCCCAGAGGATTGTTTCCCAGAGGAGTGCCGTTTGCCAACATGCCAATGGCAATAATCCAAGCTCCCTTAAATCTAGTCGCAGCTGGACAGTTGGCGATGGGACAGTGGCGAACGAGCGAGATCCGCTGTTCGGCAGGCGGGCGATGCTATCGATGTTGTGGTTGCTATTGCCTTGCGTTGTGCTGTGCGGTTGCCGGGTTGAAGTTCGCAAACAGGTAGGTGGCAAACCGATTTTGGTCGCCACAACGGGCATGATTGCGGACATCGCGCGGCGGTTGGTGGGGGAGGAGTTTCAGATTGTGCAGTTGATGGGCGATGGGGTCGATCCCCATTTATATAAGCCAACTCGTGATGATCTGGTTCAACTGATTCGAGCCGACGTGGTGCTTTACAACGGTCTGATGTTGGAAGGGAAGATGCAATCGGTTTTGAATCGTTTGGGTGAAGCGGAGCGGGTCTATGCGGTGTGTGACGAGTTGCCCGTTCAGATTCTTATCGGTGAAGATGATCATCATCCAGACCCGCATGTTTGGATGGATGTCACTTTGTGGCGCAGTGCAACGCAGCGGATGAGCGATGCGATATGTTTGGCTTATCCCGAGTGGGCGGAGCGGGTACAGCGGCGAGAAGATGCGTTGGTGGCTGAGTTATCGGAACTGCATATGTACGGCCAGGCAGCGATGCGGAGCATTCCGGCGTCACAGCGTATTTTGATCACATCGCACGATGCTTTCCAATATTTTGGAAGAGCTTATGGACTTGAGATTCAAGCGATTCAAGGGATCTCGACGGAATCGGAAGCTGGTTTGCAGCGAATCAATGAAGTGGTCGATCTGATTGTCGATCGCAAGTTGCCGGCTGTCTTTATCGAGTCGAGTGTTCCGCGGGATACGATTGATGCTGTGGTCCAAGGTGCGGCCGCTCGAGGGCATCAAGTGAGCATCGGAGGAGAGCTTTACTCCGATGCTTTGGGAAGTACGGGATCTTATGAGGGAACCTACATTGGAATGTTAGATCACAATTTCACTACGGTAGCTCGGGCCTTAGGAGGTACGGTGCCTTCGCGTGGTTGGAAGGACCGCTTGTCGGAGCAACCGCTGCCATGACGAAAGCAGATTCGCTAGAAACACAAACTTATCCGTTGAGTATGCGGGAAGTGACAATCGCCTATCATCGTAAGCCGGTGCTATGGGAGGTGAATCTCGATATTCCTGCTGGCAAATTAGTCGGGTTAGTTGGTCCCAATGGTGCCGGTAAGAGTACGATGCTCAAGGCGATTATGGGATTGATGCCCTTGCTTTCCGGGAGTGTCCAGTTATTTGGAAAAACGTATGCTGAGGTGCGTCATCGAGTCGCCTATGTGCCACAGCGGGAGAGCGTAGATTGGGATTTTCCTGCCAGCGTGCTCGATGTGGTTCTGATGGGTTTTTACGGTAGGATTGGTTGGCTAGGGCGAATTACGCGCCAACATCAACAGCAGGCGATGGAGGCACTGGAGCGTGTCGGTATGGCCGAATTTGCGCAGCGCCAAATCAGCCAGCTTTCGGGCGGTCAGCAACAACGAACGTTTTTGGCGCGGGCTTTGACGCAACCAGCGGATTTGTTTTTACTCGATGAGCCTTTTGCGGCCGTCGATGCATCCACCGAGCAGGCCTTGGTTCACATCATGCGTGCGTTGCAGCAGGCAGGTAAAACGATCATGGTGGTTCATCACGATCTGCATACGGTTCCCGAGTATTTCGATTATCTCGTCTTATTGAATATGCGCGTGGTAGCGGCCGGGCCGATGGAGTCGACATTTCATCAGGAGAATCTGCAAAAAACTTATGGTGGGAAGTTGACAATTTTGGAACAGGTTTCCGAAGCCATTCGCAACCGGGAAGCACCTTGATGAATGGAAGCGACTTATTGGTGCAGATCGTGCGAGTGATCACGCTGCAAGATTACAATACGCGGATGGTGATGCTGGGAACCGGATTGTTAGGCGCGGCTGCCGGTGTGATCGGAGTCTTTTTGCTGCTGCGCAAGCGAGCGCTGCTGGGAGATGCGATCAGTCATGCAACGTTGCCAGGCGTTTGTATGGCCTTTTTGATAGGTGTCGCCAATGGAGGTTCGGGCAAGTCCATGTGGATGTTGCTGCTCGGCGCGGCGGTCACGGGTTTACTGGGTGGATTGGCGATTCTAGGTCTGAGGCAGTTTCGCCGAATCAAGGAAGATGCAGCGTTGGGAATTGTGCTGAGCATTTTCTTCGGCCTGGGCATTTTATTGTTGACTCTGATCCAGCAGATTCCCGATGGGCATGCAGCCGGTTTGGAAGGTTTTATCTATGGCAAAACGGCGTCGATGATCGCGGAAGACGCTATGCTCATCGCGAGTGTAACCGGTTGCGTCTTGCTGGTCGCTTTGTTGCTTTATCGACCGCTCCAGTTGTTATGTTTTGATGAAGGCTATGCGGCCTCCCAAGGTTGGCCGGTGCTGTGGCTGGATGGATTGCTTATGGCGTTGGTCGTAGCGATTACCATTGTTGGCTTACAAGCGGTCGGCTTGATCATGATGATTGCTTTGCTGGTAATACCAGCGGCCGCTTCGAGGTTTTGGACGCATCAATTGCCCAAAATGTTACCCCTCTCGGCAGTCTTGGCAACGTTGAGTTGTTTGGTGGGAGCAACCATTTCAGCGATCACTCCGCGCGTTCCCTCCGGAGCAGCCATTGTTCTGATTGCTGTCGGTACGTTTTTGGTTAGCATGTTTTTTGGTAAAGCGAGAGGCATTTATTGGAACTGGCTGAGGAACTGGAAGTTAAAAAGTAGTTACGATCGCGAACATTTACTTCGTGACTTGTATGAATTAGTTGAGGTCGATCGTGATCAGAAAAAGCTGGGTAAGCAGGCTTTGACGGATATCTTGATATCGGTGGATGTCATCGAGAAACGTCGGCTCTGGTCCCATGGACGCATGCTGCGACTGCTGTATCGATTGCAATTGCAAGGATTGGTTTTAATGCAGGGAAAGGATTTAGTGAGGTTCACTGCGAGCGGTTGTAAAGAAGCAGAACGCTTGACCTACGACCATCGTCTTTGGGAACTCTATCTGATGACCTATGCAGATGTGGATCCGCTGCGCGTCGATCGTTCAGCGGATGATACAGAGCATGCACTGGATCCGGAGATTATCGGCTCACTCAAGGCGATGATCGATAAAGAGTGGAACGGTGAGTTTCCTCCCAGTCCGCATCCGCTGGAGTCGACCGAGCAAGGAGGAGTTAAAAGATGAGCGACGCTCTACCACCCTTTCAATGGTATTGGGATTTGGATGGTTGGATCATCCTGGCGGGTATCTTTTGTTCCGCCTCGGCTGCACTGCTCGGTTCATTTTTGGTTCTGCGGCGAATGAGCATGTTAGGGGATGCGATTTCACATGCTGTTCTGCCGGGCTTGGCTGCCGCATTTTTTTTGACAGGCTCTCGCCAAAGCAGTCTGATGTTCATCGGCGCTATTTTGGTCGGAGTGCTTACGAGTTGGTTAACACAATGGACGCGACAAATCGGTAAAGTGGATGAAGGGGCCGCGATCGGAGTGGTATTTACGGGCCTGTTCGCTTTGGGATTAGTGATGATTGTGCGTGGAGCAGATAGCGTCGATCTCGATCCAGGCTGCGTGCTGTATGGTTCCATTGAATTAACGCCGCTGGATCGCTACCGTTTTGCCGGCTTAGAAATACCTCGGGCTGTCTTTATGCTAGGCTCAGTATTCCTGATTAATTTAACGGCGATCGTTTTATTTTATAGGCGACTGAAGATCACATCGTTCGATCCAGCTTTGGCAGATTCCCTAGGGATTTCTTCGCGAGCGATGCATTATTTGCTGGCCGCTCTTGTTGCGTTGACCGCAGTCGCATCTTTTGAAAGCGTTGGCAATATCTTGGTGGTTGCCATGCTGATTGTTCCCCCAGCAACAGCCGCACTCCTCACCGATCGCCTTTCCTCCATGCTGGTGGTCAGTGTCGCGCTTGGCATACTGGCCACCATCAGCGGGCATCTGGGGGCAATTACGATTCCGCGTATTTGGGGATATTCGAGCGTCAGCACGGCGGGCGGGATGACGATCGCAGCCGGGATTCTTTTGGTCGGAACGATTGTCTTTGCTCCTCGAACCGGTTTGGTTTGGTCGGTGGGTAAACGCTGGCTATGGGGGATTCGCGTAAACTGCGAAGACGTTTTGGCGCTGCTCTATCGAAAAGAGGAACGTGGCGAAACCGGGCCCACAGCCAATACGCTCTCAAAGCAATTGCTGCTGTCACACCGCTCACTTTGGCTTTGTCGCTGCCTACTGAGTCTGCGCAGCTATGTTCGGGTCGAAAAAAGTGAGTGGAAGTTGACGGAGAGGGGAAGGATGGCCGCACAGGATCTAGTCAGATCGCATCGACTATGGGAAAATTATTTTGCCAGTGAAGTTGGTTTATCCAACGAACAACTGCATCAGCCTGCCGAGCGTTTGGAACATTTCACCGGCAGTCAGATTCGCAAACAACTTCTTGAACATGGACCATCTCAGGATGTGGATCCTCATGGCAAGCCTATTCCACCCGAGCGAAATCCTTCGCCTTAAACCGATAGAGCCGGCTTTCGTTGTCTGGCTCCGCGGGCTTGCGTTGGCATGTGTGTTCAGCTTGATATCGTTGGCTCCTTTAGGAGCTCAAACAGCTAAAACCGTTCCCGATCCCATCATTCCCGATGGTCCGGCCGCGGAAACCGTGCTTGAAACCTTATGGCGTAACAATCTATATGAGATCGCGAATGAAGTTTGTCTTGCTCAAGTGAAATTGCAATCGGCAGACAGCGATAGCCGCATACGTTGGCAATGCTGGTTGATTCGAGGATTGGCAAGCGAAGCGATCGACGTCGAGGATCGATCTCCGCCTGATTTGGAAAAAGCAAAAGCGAATTGGGCACAGATTGAGACGATTCATCAGGAAATTCAGTCGCTATCGCCCATTCCATTTCGTGGATTATGGGTTCGCTGGCAATATCTGCATGCCATTCATCTTCGCTCGCAGGGCGCGATGGCGAGATACTTGGCCAATCCACTGGATAGCGTTTCAAGAGATGAAGCGTTGTCGGCTATCCGTGAGCTGGATCGCGGCGCGGAGGTATTACAAAAATCGATTGCCGAAATGGTCGCGACTAATTCCGCATCGACAACCGCTCAGGCCCGCAAGCAGATTCGCGAACTCCAAGAGCTTTCCACCGAAACCTCATTACTGCGGTGCGAGGCTCTCGCTCTGCGCGGCCAGGCATATCCTTTGCAATCAGCCGATGCGATTGCGGCTGGGACTGAAATGGAGCAATTTGCGATCGAGGCGGCAGGGAAAATCGCGACCGATTGGAGCGGAAGATCGAAACTGGAACTCGCGTTAGCCATTTCCAAGTGGTTGCAAGGCAATCGATCTGAGACTCTGCAGAGATCTCAAGTATTATTGCGATCGGAGGATAGTCGAGTGAGACTGCGGGCTCTGGATTTACTGATCCAAGCTGCTCTGCAAAGCGATGATCGCGATTTGGCTGAGCAAACCTTGAAGCAATTTCAATCGCCCGATGCCACTCCCGAGTTCGCCTTGGCCCAATTGCGACTCGCTCTGTACGATCTGCCCAACGATGCGACTGCACCAAGCCTGAGGCAACAAGCGATGACCAATCTACTCGCCTCCCGAGATGCCATCGGTCAACGCTTCGGAGGTTATTGGCAACGACGCGCTGAAGCTTTATTGCTCTCGGTCACTAAGGCGGGTTCAGCGATGGCCAATAGAAACAGCAATGAAGCTACCGAGTTGGTGCGGATTGAAGTTCGACAACTCCTTACTGCCAAGCGCACGGAAGAGGCTATCGGCAAGCTATTGCAACAGGCTGCCTTATTGCAGCGCAATCAAACGAACGACGTCGCGATGCAATTGACCTTGCAAGCGGCTGCGATCTTTCAAAAAGAGAAGAACTGGAATCGTTCGGGCGATTTGTTTAAGCAGGCCGCAGTCAAGTTTCCTATGGAAAAAGATGCTTCGGCAGCTCATTTGATGGCTATTTATTGCATCACTCAAGCAATTCGCAACTCACCCGCAGAGCCTAGCCTTTGGAGTAAACTGGATGAGTTATTTGTCGAACAGTTAGAGCTCTTTCCAGAAGATCCGGCGAGTCTTCAAGCAGCCAAACAGTATGCTCAAAGCGCGA
>JBIKMB010000317.1:0-5562 GCA_044359485.1 Pirellulaceae bacterium
TAGCTTCTCAGCGTTACGTTCGATCAATTCGCACGGAATCACCTGCAGAGGCATGGCTTTTGTTTCGTATCTCGCCAGCAGTAATTGCGTTAATTTCGCTGGCAAACTTCGAGGTGGCGAGTCGCTAAATCGATCTTCGGAATCCAGTTTGTAGCCAGATTCAGTCGCATTGCTGACAATCGTGCGGACATTTCCACGCGCTATCAGTCGAAGTAACTCGGGCCAATCGTTTTTTGCCATATAAGAAGCGGCAATGGTCTGAACCTTTTGCACTCGATCGATCACATCTCCGTGCTGGAAGCCGCGTACAAGCACGTGAAACCCAGACGGCTGCGCGGCGATCGAAGTGGCTCGTGTACCTTCAGTCGATTGAACTACGGCAATCGATCCGACGCTCTGCCCCGCTTCTCGTGCTTCCTCCGCAAAGCGATCGACAAATGCCCGCAGAAACCGTCCAGTCCCTAATTGCAAAAACTCTATTTCAACTGCATCTTTAGTCAGCTCACTATTTTTTTGCTCACTGTGACTCATGCTACACTCCCACCTCGACAATGGCCTTGATGACTCCAGTCGCCGGTTGGGTATAAGAAGGGAATACATCTATCAATTCATCAAATGGTGTTCGATGAGTAATCCATGGCTGCGTGTCAATCGAACCGTTCTCAATCAACTCGATAATACGGGCAAAATCACGCGACAAAGCATTGCGCGAGCAAAGCAGTGTACCTTCAGGTCGATGAAAGATCGGGTGCTTGAAAATAACATCTTCTGTCGTAATGCCTACAAATACCAAGCGACCAGCGTGCGTGATGTAGCTGAATGCTTTCGACATCGCCTGACTATTGCCGGTAGCATCGATGACCACGTCGGGCATGTGGTCCTCACAAATTTGTCGCAGTTCTTTCTCCAGCCCATCTTTGACCAAAACCGTGTGCTGAACTCCCATCACACGGCGACAGAATTCAAGCCTCTGTTCATTTACATCCATGACAACTAGATTCGCACCCGTCAGTTTCACAAACTCAATCGTGGACAAACCGATGGGGCCCGCTCCAATCACCAGAACCCACTCTCCCAGTCGCGGAGCAGCGCGGTCTACTGCATGGCATCCAATCGCCAACGTCTCTACCAACGCGAGCTGTTCAAAACTCAGTTTGCGGGAAATGTGCAGTTTTCTTGCAGGGACCGCAAACAACGGCCGTAGCCCTCCATCGCAATGTACGCCCAATGTTTGATGGTACTCACAGCAATTGGTATGACCGCGGCGGCAAGCATAACATTTTTGGCAATTGATATAGGGTTCTACTGCGCAATGATCGCCCACCTTGACCTGCGTCACTTCCGAGCCAATCGCAACGACTTCGACACCCAATTCATGACCAGGAATACGCGGGTAGCTAAAAAATGGCATCTTGCCCAGATAACCGCTCAGGTCTGTTCCGCAAATACCGACCCGATGCACACGCACCAATGCTTCGGTCGGGCCAGGCGCATCCGGTTCAGCAACTGCAATTCGCTTCCAGTGCAGAGGCGAATCCAACGAAAGTGCTTTCATGAATTAAGGTTCCCGTACAAATAGATTTTTGAGTTATTGAACCGTTGGGCTGTCGTTGTTTTCCGGCCGACCTTCGATGTGAAACCAATTATGGATCGGCTTCAATATGCCAAGTACTTCTTGCATTAGCACATCAGGCACTGCCGCTTCGGCCCATGCGACCCATTTTTTGACATTTTCCGGGTTTGCAGAACCGACGATACAAGTCGCAAGATCCGGATGAGCGATCGAATATTGTAAAGCCAATTGGGCAATATCGTAACCTTGCGCAGCACAATGCTCGGCAGCCCGCTTACAGATCGCGCGAACTTCTGGTGTTGCTTTGTGCCAAACCGGCAATGTTGTATTGGTCAACAAGCGAGCGGCAAAGGGTGCCGCATTCATGATTCCCACATTCTTGCTTTTTAAATAGGGAACCATATCCGACAACATCGTGTTCTGAAGTGTGTAATGGTTGTAAGAAAGAATAAAGTCGAGCGATGTTCGCTCGAGAACTCGAGAGAAAATCTTCATCGGATAACCTGATATGCCGATAAATCGCACTTTACCGGAATCCTTAATCTTGCGAAGTGCGGGCAACGTCTCTTCAATCACCTGATCAATATCCACAAACTCAATATCGTGACAAATCATGAAGTCGAGGTATTCAACTCCCATCCGCATCAAACTGATATCCACACTCTCGATAACGCGTTTTGCCGAGAAATCAAAGTGCGCCGGAGCATAACGCCCCAACTTGCTCCCCAATAAATAGCGATCGCGGGGAATATCGCGAAGCACCACGCCAAGCAAACACTCGCTCATCCCGCGACCGTAGTATGCCGCCGTATCAATGAAGTCCATTCCCAAATCAAGCGCGACTTGCACACTTCTCAAAGCTTCACTCAAGTCAACCTTTCGAAACTCTTGCCCTATCGAAGACGCGCCGTAACTGAGCACGGGCAAGTCGACTCCAGTGTTCCCCAAGGCTCTACGTTGCATGAAAAATCCTATCCATTGAAGGTCGATTCTGTAGAAATTTAAACGTTTCGGCAGGTTGTCAGTTTGGAGGGAATTCCCCCGGCTGACAAGCCTGGCAGGCAGAATTGTGGGCAGCAACGATACCTTTTGGGGACCCGCGATAGACACCCCGGTGAATTCCCCCTAAATTTGCCTCGCATCGCCTGCTAAAGTGTTTACACTGGAAGCAGTTTTACGCAGGTCATTCTCGCGGCAATTTGCCAGCGATCTTCGCGAATTGCAAACTCGTAGGTTTATGTGAAGTGCGATATGGCAGTGGTGCAACATCAATTGGTAGTGGCGGTCGATGGAGGTGGATCCAAGACCAGAGCACTTGCCGGAGTGATCGAACTGCCCAACTCAGCAACTGGGAGTCCAGCAACTGGGAGTCCAGCAACTGGGAGTCCAGCAACTGGTAGTCCAGCAACTGGTAGTCCAGCAACTGGGAGCCACAAGCTGGCACTGCAGAACCCCAGCACTCCCGATGTTGGATCGGTTACCATTCTCAGTTCGGCCAATGCGGGGCCAGGAAATCCGCGTTCGGTCGGCTTCGATACCGCCCAAGCAAATATTCAAACAGCGATCGACCTGGCACTCGATGCGGCCCATCAATCACTGAGTCTTCCGACATTCGCCGATAGATTTCCTGGACTAAAAGAGGATCGAAAAGTCGCCGCAACCTGCCTCTCCTTGGCTGGGGTCGGCCGCGAATCCGATCAGCGTCGAATCGAACAGTGGGCTTATACGTCAAAACTTGGCTCCCGAATCATCGTAACAACCGATGCCGATCCATTGCTGGCTTACCTGAATTACCAGCCCGCATCGCGTCTCGCCGCACCCGACACATCACTGATCCATCAACGCCTGCTGTTCTCCATTCCTGCCAGCACCAATGCCATCGGCTTGATCAGCGGAACTGGATCATTTTGCTTCGGAACCTCTGCTGCCGGAAAACGAGAGCAGTGCGGTGGCTGGGGCGGACTGCTTGGAGATGAAGGGGGAGGGTATTGGATCGCAATGGAGGGACTAAAGGCCGCCACCCGTTGGGCCGATGGTCGAGGACCAGAAACACGAATCACCAAAATAGCATTGGAGTTTTTGGGACTTCGCGATGCAACCGAATTGATTGGCCTGGTGTACAACCCACAAACAACCCGCGATCAACTCGCAAAAGTTGCCGGTATTGTTTTCGCTCTGGCCGCTGAGGATTCGATTGCGAAAAATATCGTGGAGGAGAGCGGCCGATGGCTGGCCGAATTAATCCAAACCGTCGCTCGAAAACTCGAATTTCGCGAACAGGGAATCAAGCCCATGCTGGGTCTCGCCGGGGGAAACTTTTGCAATCAACCCATTCTTTTGGAAGCCACACTCCGGGAACTCGCTCGCCAAAATGTCGCTGTTGAGGAAGCGATCCGCATCTACGAACCAGCCCTGGGGGGATTTGTTTTGAGCACCCAGAAACTGCTCCAGCAACTCGAACCAACCAATTAACGAAGGATTCAAACTGAATTCAATTTTTCGTACGACTCAGAAGGGGATCTCGGACACTGCGGTGCAGCACCCGTGCAGTTTTTGGCGAAAGTTCTAAGAGACTTTGCAAATCACGAACACGCTAACGTCACAAGCGAGTTCTCAACGGTAAAGAAAATTCGGCCATCCGGCGACCGATACGGGCAGTCCACACCTGCTTGTGATCTAACGGGCAAATTTTTCGAGCACCAAAGATCCTATGGAGTCACCGCTGAAGACCACCGCACGCGACGGGGCAACCCTCCCGAGCAATGCATTTCCCAAGGAACTGGAGAAGAGACTATCCGATGCAAAGTCAAGATGGCTCGGATAGTCAAAACGAACATTTTTAGGCCTCAGAGTTCCGAGACGGCAGTTGCTTACTTCTTACGATGGCGTATGCGTGCTCGCATACGACGCTTCTTGCGACCAATCTTACGACGCCCTTTGCCCGTCTTCTTAACACCCACGAAAGCACCCTTTTCGCTTGAAAAAAATTAGCACGCTGGCCGTGCACTTCAAAAGCACTATGGAATTGATTTCAACACTTACGTTTTCAAAACTGACTTCTTCAACACTCGATCGATGTCAAAAGCGATCTTAACACGCCTTTATTTCAAAAAGCGTTTAGCCGACCGCCAGAACCGAGTGTACTTATGGACAACGAAAGTCTTCGAAAGAGTCCTGGCAACCCCTTCGGCAGGACGACAAGGACCTGCTTAAGCTGCCCCCACTCAAACCTCGAAGACCCGACCGGCACTCCGTGACGAGCTGTTGGTTACGATCTGTTGGCGACGATCTGTTGCATCACGATTCGACCGCTTCCAGAAGGGTCAAAAGTGTAACACAGGTGCATGGGAATGTTCAATAGCATTTGTCGATTCGACTGGAGGGTCGCCAAGAGAGTTGTCCCGATAGTTTTCGCCGATATGCTACCAACGAAACTTGTTGCGCAGCCAAGGGTTTAAGTACAATGAGGAGTCGCTGTCTGAGCGGAGCCACGGAAAGAGCGACTCCACCCGACCTAAACACCCCCAAACTTGGGCAAATTGTATGAATAACATCGCGAATGCGTTCAGTACTTTGTTCAGAAAAAATCTGCGAAGATCGCTTTCTCAGGCCGCGTTTTTCGCCTTTGTCACGTCGAGCAGCTTGTTGGCGCAGTCCCCGGACGACGGACGGGGAGATCGTGGACGAGGGGACCGAGGTGGCTTTAGCGGCGGCTTCGGAGGTGGAGGTCCTCCCATGGGGAGCATGATGGGAGGAGGCATGATGGGAGGCTTCGACCCAAGCGCGATGCTAGCCCGCTTTGACCGCAACGGCAATAAGATGCTGGATCCAGATGAGACCCAAGGGCCTGCAGGCTTCTTTTTGCAACGCATGGCACAATCCAACCCGAAAATCGATCTCTCAAAACCCATTCCCCTGGAAACCATCGCGGGCGAATTCGAACGCATGCGTCAGGAACGCATGGGTGGTGGCGGCTCGTGGGGTGGAAG
>JBIKMB010000318.1:0-5557 GCA_044359485.1 Pirellulaceae bacterium
AAGTCGCGACTGCGTCTCGCACTCATGCTAATAGAGGATCTTCAACTCTTGTTGAACCGCCGTATGCGGACCCGCATGTACGGTGGTGTGGGGGCTGCCGTCAGCAATGGCGGCGGCTACCCGATTTAGCCGTCTTTGTTGGACGACGTGCAACTATAATGTGCCACCCTCAGGCCAGTTTGACCAGTGAGTGTTGGGTGCCAAGGTTGGCTTGTACGCACTGATGTCTCCGGTAACCAATACGGATGCCAATTGTTGAAACGTTTCAGACGAACTTGGGCGATTCGAATCGTCGACGATATCTGGATGTGCCCATTCGTCAAGGGTCAGTATTTCATTCAATTCCGGCGGGACGCTGACGCGACGTTCAAGCTCCGTGGAAAGCACTGCGATTCGGTGTTCGGCGGCAAGAAAGCGACAGGCTTCAAATACATGGATAGCTTTAGGGTCGCCTAAATTGATTCCGTGTCCCTGATATTCGCCACGGGACGGTAGCGGAACCAGTTGCCCACGGAGCGATATTTCTGTGACGTTATCAGCGAGAACTTCGGAGTCGTCAGGATCTTGCCATGGCCCTTCATCAATCGGGAAGACGGATCGTGATTCGTTGTTTGGATTGTTTCGCAGATAATTGTCGTAAGCTTCACGTGTCAGGTACTGCTCCGAAGTGTCGCGATTGTGAAGGCGGCTTCCAAATGTGTAGACAGTGGTGTCTGGCAGGCCGGCACGCGGCGAGAAGCCGAACACTTCGATGACAATCGCCCAATCGATGTTGGAGCGATACAAACTGAGGCGAGTTGCTGCGGGATAGATGTAGCCGTTATCCAGCATCGGGAACGTGAAGCTGCCACAGCAGCGATCCAGCACAGAGAGGATGTCTTTACGTGTGTCCATGTACTCGCTGACGGCTAACGCTGGCCATCACCCGGCACGCGCGAGGAAAGCCTCCATTGGAAAACGGCCGATCGCGTGCTCGGCGTGCATGGCTTTGTTATGCATTCCCTGCGTTTTGAGAACGAGCATGATTGTACACGGTATTCCAGTATCGTGCGATCTCGGCATGCTTTTGGGGCGGAACAAGTACGCGGTTTTCCGCATCTGTTGGAGAGCCGCCCAATGCAATCGGATGCTTGCTGTGAATCTGCATTCCTAACGATGCCGGATCGGCGGTTAGTGATGGGCCAGTGCTGTGCATGATTGAGATTAAATCTGAAAATGATCGAGCCACGATCTGAGCATTTTCAAGCAGTAAGGGAATGAACGGAATCTTGACGATGGCCGATTCGAATAACGTGAAGGCAAACGCTTCGAGTGCACCATCGGAGCCAAAGATTACAACCTCGGGGACGGCGGAAGGTACGTCGTACGCGGTGTTTAGTGCGGCAAGCTCTTCAAGGCGATGCAATCGCAAATACTCGGTACCAAGGTACCCTTCACGACCACCGAATTCCCGTACAGCATTTAGGTAGTCAGGCGGTAAGACGTCAAGGAACGGCTGTGGTATGGGGCCAACGTCGAAAAGTGGGTTGGTTGCACTCGAGTTCCAATCATTGCGGAGTATGTCGTGAAGTTCTGCCAAGGTCGGACTCGCATGTCTGATGCATAACGACTACCGTCACCGAGCATCCGCTAGTGAGGTCTCAAAGCCAAAAACGCCCGATCGGATGCTTCGGTGCACGGTTTTGTTCTGTGCTAATGTGTTTGCGTATGATCGTTCTTGTCAGCAATTTCGGAATGGTCCTCGCGACGAAATGTCAACGTTTGATTGTTCATCGTTGGATCAGTAATGACGAATTCATTTTCTGTTGTCCTTTGAATCTCGTAGTGGAAATGCTGACAAGCAGGAAGGCCACGGCGTGCCTGCTCAATCATTTGATACCAGCTTTTGTCCTTACGTTCATAATAGATGCTGAGTTCCTTTTCCTTCTGCCCCCAGCGGATGAATGTAGCGTGCTGAGGTTCGTTGACATTGACGTATCCTAGACCGGTTCCGTTGCGATTAAGAATAATCAGGTTGTTGTTTTCACCTCGCCATGTTCCGCACAAGGCCGAGATCGAGTGCTGATAGCGAGAAGCATCAACGATCAAAATGCTTGCGAAGGTCACGCCCGCCAAAATCGTCGCCAGCGTCGTGAGTGCTATCGCGTAATGAGTTTTAGAATGGAGACGCATTGCACTTGTTTTTGATTCGTTTGTTGTCACAGAACGCCCCCATTCATCGAGTGGCGGCAAGTAAAGTTTCTAAAAGTCGAGGCGGCCGATCCGCCACTTCGATGCAATGGATTGTTCGTCCGAATTCATTCCGCATAGATTCGCGTAAAATCTGAGAACTTCGATTCGGCTAGGTCTTTTTCGATAACCCGTTTGGCCGTCTTGAAGTCAACCACAAAACAACATACCTCCATTGTTCCCGACCCGGTGCTACCGCCATCGCAGTTGCCAAGCCCAGTCCAGCCAAGGGTCTCATTCATGCGATCTTCCAAATCGTGCCGCTTCTTTAAATCCTTCTTATTTCCCATCCCGTCGATAGCGTACTCAATCATCAGCACATCAAGATCATCGTCATCAACTGGCGCGTAGCCTTTGGAGAGCGGTTCAGCAAGCACAGCAAGAATATTCTCTTCGTCAGATTTCTTTCGGTCCTTCTTGTGTTCTCGTGTCTCACCGCGATCACCAAGTTCTCCCCAGTGCTCGACGACTTTCGATCCACTGATCCACGCTTCGTGGTAACGCATCGCGGACTTGGTCTTGAGGTAAAGCTTAATCATGCTTGGTTGCTTCTGTGGACGAACTTATAGTTATCACGGTCTGGGTTCCGACAATAATTCCGGAATACCATTACCCAGCCCGTTCTCCTGGATTATTTCAGCTTTTTCACGCCGTGTCTAGGAAATTATTGTCGGAATCGACTTCCGACAATAACTGGTTATTGTCGGAGGGTGAACTTCACCCGCACGCCTCTTGATCGCTTTCGGACTTCAACTCGCGCTACCGCAATTGCGATTGAAATGACGACAATCCGCGGCTGTGTGAGAGAAATGCTAGCTCGCTAACGCGAGTATGCTTTGCGGCCAAATGCGAAAACTGCCCGAAAAACGATCGATTTCTTGCGGAAAATCGTTGACTCCCATCAGACCTTCCGTACATTTCAGGTCACTGCCTATGTGAACACAAACATGAATGCGTATAGGTGCTAGCATGTTTACATCGAATAAAAAAGCAAACAACCACGATTGGCCACTGATCTGGTACCAAAAACTAGCCCAGTTTCACAAGATTCCTCAGGGAAACGAATGGAACTTTACGCAACAGCACGTTATCGAATTTCTCATCGCCCAACGACGCGCTAATAAGAAAACATTCACACGCATCCAAATAGTCGAAGCACTCATACAATTCCAAAAAAGAAGGCCTAAACTCCAAAATCAAGCCGACCTCAGAGATATTAAAACCAAACTGCAAAAACTGCTGCGACAAGAGCAGAAAGAACAAGCCCATAAACCGTCGAATTCTGGCGTACCAAATTTCTACCAACCCACCGCTGAAGTGAAAGGACGTATCGATCCCTCCGAACCTGATGTTATTCAGCAGTTTCGCATCAAGATGCGCAGTGGAAAACATCAATACTCCACCGAAAAAGCCTATGTTCGGCAAGTTCAATTCTTCATGCGCGAACGGCAATTGAAATGCTTAGCGGATTTCCAAGCGATCACGACAGCGGATGTCGAAAGCCATCTTTCCGATCTCGCAGTCGACGGCGAGGTTGCTCCAACCACCCAAAATCAAGCCTATTATGCACTGAAACTTCTTTTTGAACTCGTTCTTGATCGCGATTTCGGAAAGCTCGACGCCGTACGTTCTACCAAAGCAGTACACATTCCTTCTGTTATGTCACGCAGCGAAGTTGCTCAGGTCATTTCGCAAATTCGTCCACCCTATCAATTGATCGCAAAACTACTCTATGGCTGCGGTATGCGCATCAGTGAATGCTTGAGACTTCGCGTCAAAGATATCGATTTTGAAATGAAGCGGATTGAAGTTCATGCTTCCAAAGGTGAGAAAAGCCGATTTGTCCCGCTTCCAGACTCGGTCATCGAACCCCTTCATCGAGCCATTCGTTCTCGTAGGGTCTTGCATGACAAAGACCTTGAGGAAGGGACAGCGTCGGTCGAACTTCCGTTTGCACTCAGCAAAAAGTATCCCAATGCACACCGCGAGTTCAAATGGCAATTTCTTTTTGCATCCCACAAGCTTTCACGCAATCCGAGAACGGGAAAGCTGCAGCGACACCACATTCACCGCGATACGTTCACCGCCAATCTCACCGCTGCTGTATCCGAGCTGGGTTTCAGCAAGCGCATTACCTCTCATACCTTTAGGCACAGCTTCGCGACACATTTATTGAAAGCCGGGACTGATATCCGAAACATCCAAGAATTACTCGGCCATAGCGATATCAGCACCACGATGATCTATCTTCACGTGCTCAACGTAGAAACCGAAAAGATTGTTAGTCCTCTGGATACGCTCGAAATCAAAACCAACGAAATGCGTCATCGTAATCAGGAGGATATTCCTCTGTCTTCGACGCCGCAGGCTGTGGGCGAAGAGAAAGTTCCGGAGATTGGTTTCTCTTCCAGCTTAGCAGCTTCACCAATTGCTCAGGGCTCGCCTTACGACAAGAGGGGAACTGAAAACAGGGCAAAGTATTTTGGGCGGGGTTTAATGATTGCCACCGCAATCGTACTGCTGAGCACTATGTTTGGGATGATGACATAACCACGGGTAGTACTTGTAGCTCGTGCCAGGAGGTGATGGCGATTGAGGGGCGGGGGCTTATCTCGGATTTTCTTCGCAGGAAAGAAGGGGATCCGGAGATTCGATGGCTGGAGTAGAGGGTATTCGAGCAGGAGCAACACGAGCACGAGCGACGAGCGCATAAAAAAACCCTCTGCGTTTTAGCAGAGGGTTTTTATAATAAATCCGGCGAGACCTACTTTCGCACTGGTGGGCACTATCATCGGCTCTGGAAGCTTAACTGCTGTGTTCGGGATGGGAACAGGTGTGACCTTCCAGATAAAGTCACCGGAAAGAGTTGTATTAGCGGTTAAGCTAATACAACCCGGTATATTAAGGTTGGATGGGTGTAAGGTTATGCGGAGCGATTCAATCTCAGGGTTAACTGAGCGAGTGAGAGTGCAAGATAACGGTGGTCAAGCTTTCGTCCGTTAGTACCACTTAGCTGAATTGGTTACCCAACTTACACATGTGGCCTATCAACCTGGTAGTCTACCAGGGGACTTTCGTGTAAACACTTACGAAACCTGATCTTGGAGAGGGCTTCACGCTTAGATGCTTTCAGCGTTTATCCTTTCCACAGTTAGCTATCCAGCCGTGCCGCTAGCGCGACAACTGGTACACCAGAGCTGTGTCCAACCAAATCCTCTCGTACTAAAGTTGAACCTCCTCAAGTTTCGAACGCCCACGGCAGATAGGGACCGACCTGTCTCACGACGGTCTGAACCCAGCTCACGTACCACTTTCATTGGCGAACAGC
>JBIKMB010000109.1:0-18312 GCA_044359485.1 Pirellulaceae bacterium
CGCGAACTGTTCGGCAGTCTGCAATGCTTGACCGCAATCTGCCCAGAGGACTTCGATTACGGGATAATGTTCCAGAGTGTATTTTTTGAGTGGAATTCTCAACCCAAATTTTAGGACTACAAAGGAAACAACAGCGGCAACTGCCGTTGCGATTCCGACTTGAATCCAATCTTGGGTGACGGCAAAGGCAATAACAGCCCCTATTCCGCTCATGATGACCAGCAACACCCAAAACCAAACGGTTTCGATGATTCGCGCGACCGGATGTTGGCTCAGTCTCAGCGTTTCGCGGTGCAGTCTAGAGTGCAATTCACCCAGGTGTTCTGTTGCCTGCAGCAAAGTGTCGATGTGGTCAAATTTTTCATTTGGCTTTTTCTGCTGTAAGGTAATTCCGCGAGCCTTTACAATTTCGCGGGCTTCAACCACCGCTTGGGCGGAAGGCTTGGCTGTTGCATGAAGTTGCTGCATGATATGTTCATACTCATGCCGAGGATCATCTTTGTGCTTTTTATATTCGACATCCGCCTCGTGAACCGTTTGTGTGTACTGCTGCTGGAAAAATGCTAGTTTTGTTTTTCGTTCCTGTTCCAGTTTGACAAATTTCGCTTTCTGTTGCTCAAACGATTGATAGGTTTTGCGATCAGCCGATTCGGCAAAACTCTCAAGCTCATCGTCCCATTGAGTAAGAAACTTAGCTTCTTCGGCGGCCAGGTTTTGCTGGAGCTGAAGCATGTCTAGATCTTCTTGTTTTTCAATCTCCTCGCGATGCTCCTTCAATTTGGAGAGTTTCTCGCTCAGTTCCTGCTGAGCGCTATCGAAACGCCGTTGCAGGGAGTCCGCAATACGTTGATAGGTCTTCAAAGAAAGAAACAGAGGATTCATAGCATCGATTCCGCTTCACGAAGTTTTTTCTGAATTTCCCCACTTAATTCGGCAAGATCATTTAAGGAGGTTATCACGCCAGTGAGAATAGGTTCGATCGGTAGCAAGTGTTCGGTTTGAAACTCGACAGACTTTTTATCTTTCCAGGTCTCATTAAGTTTTGTAACGTCATTTCGCAAATCGTTGAGCATGCGAGTTAGTCGCTGGATACTACCGGGCAAGTCATGCGAAAAATGCATTCCGCTCATACGCTCTCCATATATCTTTGCAAGATTTCCAAATGGTTTTGGAGTTTGGCCTGACAAAGGGGTAACCCTGTCTCGGCCAATTCATTCAGAGCGGCGATCCGAGGGCGAACACGTTCCAATTCTTGTTTCCAGTCGTTGCGGCATTGTTTCAACAGTCTCAGTTTTCGCTCACAAAATGCGAGTCGTTCACTCGCTCTTTCCCAGCGTTTTCGATGTTCGCTGCAACTTCGCTGTTCGTCCTCACGAACCTTGCTTTCACAGTCGCTCAGAATTTGTCGAGCCTCGACGACACGGCGATGCGCCAGCCTCAATTGGTCATCCCAGTAACCCGGTAAGGATTCCTCGAGCCAAAAATCGAGTCGTCTTAGTTCGATCTGGATAGCCTCAGCCTCTCGAGCGGTCATTTCTCGCATCTTGGTCAGAGCTATTGCCAATTGCTTGAGCACCTCGATGGACTCTATATGTGCTTCACCTGCCACGTGACACCCCGCAAGCAAACCAATTTATTGACGAAGATACTCTTCGATCAACTCCGCTTTTCGCATCAGATAGGGAATATGCTTTTCTGCATTTTCAACAAGTCGGGAAATCAACTTCATTTGCTCAGCGAATTCGGTCGCAAATTTGCGATGCTCCTGATCTCGCCAAGTAGCCGCTAATTCACCCATCTGTTGATTGAGTTTAGCCGCCCCATCACTCATCTCATGATTAAAATGTCTCAGCATGGCGGCGAAGCGTCTCAATTGTTCTGGGTCTACAATGGCCTGTGCCATGTTGATCTCTCCTGGCTATGACGGCATCATTGGTTTGGATTACGTACTTGTATCAACACTTTTTTGCTCGAGCCTAAGCAGGGTTTGCTTCAGTACCAAATCATTGGGGCTTGAGTCGAGTCGCAACTGCACATAACGGCGAGCAGCATCTAATAGGCCAAGTTTCTCCGAGACTTCGCTAGCCAATTCGAGCGCTTTATCTCGAATCTTTTCGGGAGGTGGCGGAGCACGATACAGTGCGGCTTGCCGAAAGGCGACTAAAGCTTCCAGTGGTTTATCGGTCTGCATCAGAGCCATGCCCAATTGAAGACATACGCGCGCTCGTATCTCGGGAATATCTTTTTTGCTCCGCAAGGCTTCAATTGCTTCTTGGTGACGGCCTAGTTGACGCAGCGATGCAGCCAAGGGTAACACTAATTCATGATTGCTGGTGTCGCGTTTCATCCGTGCGGTGCAAACGTGGATTCGAGTGTTGGCTAAATCAATCGCACAGCGATCTCGATTCTCGCGATTGTTCGGAGATTTTTCGCGTTTGAGCAACTCTTCGGCTTGATCAAGCAACTGTCGTGAACGCGCTACGTGCATCTCTTCCCATTCGTAAACAATACGAGGGTCGTCCGACAAGTGCTCCATCGCTTTGTCAAGAACGCGTTTCGCATCGAAGAATCGACTTTGGTCCATGTAGATGCGAGTCAATTCAAGATAAGCATCTCCGTCGGCCGGCGCATTGCGAATATGTTGTTCGAGTTCCTGGTAACGCTCTAGCGTAACAACAGGTTTGACAGGAAGTTCTTCCTTATCAATCGGCGGTGGATTTTTCTTTTTTAAATCATCCAGTTGCGGCAAACTGGTGGGCATCTTTGCGTCACTCACAATGCAACTCGATTTCCAACAGAGAAAACAATTTGGGAACGGCTTGAGGGAGGCAGCCGATCTGGCGCAATTGAGACGAGTAAAACAAATTGCGGAGTAATCCCTCATTGTTTACTGCTGAGGGTACCGAAGTCAAAAAATAAATTTCGGGTTTTTCTGGACCCTCTGGCATCTGTGGAGTATCTAGCGGTGGCGGTTTGTCTAAACCTATTCGGAATAACAGGAACCTAAGTGTCGAACTAAGAGTTTTGGGGGGACTTCTATTTTACGACTAACAGCAGATCGCCCGCCTCCACTTGACTGCCCGATTGAACGAGAAGCTGAGTTACCTCGCCGTCGCGGTCGGCCGCAATGCTGGTTTCCATCTTCATCGCTTCCAGCGCCAGGAGTTTCTGGCCGCGACTGACTTTATCGCCCACCTTGACTGTGACCCCGATCACCATTCCTGGCATGCTGGCCGCGACATGCGTCGCATCGCTCAAATCGGCTTTCACTCGGCTAGCTTTGGCGGATCCCAACGATTTATCCACGACCTCAACTTCGCGGGGTTGCCCGTTGAGTTCAAAGAAAACGGTTCGCGTTCCGTCGGGATGGGGTTGCCCAACGGTAAGAAATTTTATGATCAAGCGTTTGCCTTCTTCGATGTCGACCGCGAACTCTTCACCCGCTTCTGGACCGTAGAAAAAATAGGGTGTCGGCAAGACGCTGACGTCACCATATTTCTTTTGATGTTCCACGAACTCTTCAAAAACTTTGGGGTACATCAGCCAAGTAGCGCACTGGCGATCGGTGGCTGGTTGGGCCAAGATTTGTGTTACCTGAGCGCGACATTGATCGATATCGACGGGAGGCATCGTTTCACCCGGTCGGGTTGTCAGCGGTTTTTGATCACCCAAAATCGCACGTTGCACATCGGCTGGGAAACCACCGGGAGGTTGTCCCATGCGGCCGGCAAGCAGATCGAGGACGGATGCTGGATAACTGAACTCTCGCTTGCGGTCTACGATGTCTTGAGCCGTCAGTTGGTTGGCAACCATGAAAAGGGCCAAGTCGCCGACCGCTTTGGAAGTTGGGGTCACTTTGACAATATCGCCCAGCATCGAATTGACTTCGGCATAGACTCGGCAAATCTCCAGCCAGCGGTCCGCCAAACCGAGCGATTTGGCTTGCTGATACAAATTGGTGTATTGTCCACCTGGCATTTCATGTTCGTACAAGTCGCCCGATGCGGGCAAAACTTGTTCGTCATAAGCGCTGTAGAACTCGCGAACCGCTTGCCAGTACGCTGCGATTTCTGTGAGGGGTTCAGTTTGCAAACGGGTATCGCGTTCGGTAAATCGTAACGCTTCAACTAATGCATTGAGATTCACTTGGGATGTTCCACCCGACATCGGCGCAAAAGCTGCATCAGCCACTTCGAGACCGACTTCGGCAGCCGAGAGAATGGCGGCTGCTTGCATACCAGCGGTATCATGGGTGTGAAAGTGGATGGGTATTCCAATTTCTTGTTTCAATGCTTTGACCAGAATCCGAGCAGCAGGAGGCTTGCAGAGACCTGCCATATCCTTGATGGCTAAAATCTGAGCCCCCATCTTCTCCAGATCTTTGGCAAGCTGAACATAGTACTGGAGACTATATTTCGAACGCTTTGGATTCAGGATATCGCCCGTATAACAGATGGCAGCTTCGCAGATAGCTCCTTCTTCCAGCACAGCCTCCATGGCCACTTGCAAGTTTTGAGTCCAATTCAAAGCATCAAAAATCCTAAAAATATCAATGCCGGCTTGCGCCGCTTCGCGGACGAATAGACGCACTACGTTGTCAGGATAATTGGTGTATCCAACAGCATTGTTGGCACGAAGCAGCATTTGAAACAGAATATTGGGAACCTTTTCTCGCAGTCGCACCAGTCGTTGCCAGGGGTTTTCATGCAAGAAACGCATGGACGTATCGAAGGTGGCGCCACCCCACATTTCCAGTGAGAAAAGCTCCGATGCTTTGTGGGCATATGCATCGGCGATAGGCATTAAATCGTAAGTTCTTAGACGCGTCGCGAGCAAAGATTGATGCGCATCACGCATGGTCGTATCGGTCAACATCAACCGAGGTTGCGAGGCGATCCACTTTCTCAGCCCGTCGATACCACCCGCTTTGAAAATGTCGCGTGAACCCTCCGGCAATCGCGCTGGTATGCCTAACTTGGGAACAGGTGCGGGCTCTTTGCGTTTGCATTTTGCTCCCGCTATGGTCGTGTTTCCGTTGACGATCATATCGCCCAAATACGCCAGGAGCTTTGTCGCTCGATCGCGTCGCTTAGGTAATTCAAACAACTCCGGAGTCGTATCGATCATGCGAGTTGTCGCATTCCCATCCAAGAAGGTTGGATGAGAAATAAGGCTGATCAAGAAGGGAATATTGGTCTTTACGCCGCGAATGCGGAATTCTTGCAAGCAACGTTCCATACGTCGAGACGCTTCACGCAAAGATCGCCCGCGCGTCGTTACTTTGACCAACAAGGAATCGTAGAAAGGGTTGACTACTGCTCCGCTAAACGCGCTTCCCGCATCGAGTCGCACACCCATTCCACCCGCACTTCGGTAGTGTGTAATTCGTCCATAATCGGGTCGGAACTGATTGGCAGGGTCCTCGGTCGTTACGCGGCATTGCACCGCACAACCGTTGATTTGAATTTCCGCTTGCGTCGGCAAACCAACTTGGCTGTCACCTAATCGATGACCCATGGCAACCAAAATCTGAGCGCGAACCAGATCGATCCCGGTTACCTCTTCTGTTACCGTGTGCTCGACCTGAATGCGTGGATTGACCTCGATAAAATAATACTGGCCACTATCGACGTCGACCAAAAACTCCACGGTTCCCGCATTGCTGTAACCGACTTGTTTTCCTATCGCAATGGCATCCGCATGCAATTTGCTCACGATCGCTCGATCGAGATTGGGAGCCGGTGCGAGTTCGACAACTTTTTGGTGCCGACGTTGCACCGAGCAATCGCGTTCATGGAGATGGATTAGATTGCCGCCGCTATCCCCAAGGATCTGGACTTCGATATGGCGTGCGCGACGCACCAACTTTTCGATAAAGACTTCGTCGCTCCCAAAAGCATTTTTGGCTTCACGCTGCGCTTGCTCTAACGCCCCTGGGAGTTGATCGGGGGAATCGATCATGCGCATCCCACGACCCCCACCACCTTTGGCCGCTTTGAGCATGACCGGATAGCCCATTTGCTGAGCCAACTGCAACGCTTCTTCGACGCTTTGAACGGCTTGGGAGGTGCCCGGCAACACGGGGACTCCCGCTTTGATCGCAATTTCGCGAGCGGCCACTTTATCGCCAAGCAACTGCAAGGCTCGAACACTCGGACCCACAAACGTAATTCCCGCCTCCCCCAAGGCTCGCGCGAACTCGGCATTCTCGCTCAAGAATCCATAACCGGGATGAACTGCGTCGATATTCTGTTTCAAGCACAACTCGACAATCGCCGGAATATCCAGATAGCTTCGAATCGGCTCACCCTGCTTGCCAATCTGATAGGCTTCATCCGCTTTGAAGCGATGCAAAGCGTAGCGATCTTCGTGAGAATAAATGGCGACTGTGCGAATGCCCAATTCATGAGCGCTGCGGAAGACTCGAGTTGCGATCTCACTGCGGTTGGCTGCCAAGAGCTTGCGAATCGGTTTCATGGCTATCCTGGTGGGAAAACGAGAGGAATGGAGGCTCTTTTCCGATACTATCCCCCTTTGTTGGCAGAACTGCAACCGGGTAGCAATCGAGATGGTGGTCCGTTCTACCTCGAAACGAAAAAACCCCACCGAAATTTCTTTCAGTGGGGTTCGTTATGGTTAGGTAAGGTGTGCTAGCTCCCTGATGGGCGAATGTTGAGATTCGACAACCTGAAGATCAAAACGCACATCCCAAACAAATCAGGGTGATTCACTCGATGCCGGAGTCGAACTGGTCGGTTCAGCACCCAAAATAATTGGTGGCCGTCCACCACCCATCGCTGGAGCAGGCACATTATAAATGTAGTTTGCATCCAACGCCTTGGTGAGCCGTTGCTGGATTTCCGTCAAGTGTGCAACCGTGTATTTGTCCATGCCTTGTGGGTTACTCAATGCACCATCCACTTTGCCTTTGAGTTGACGAAGTTGCATCAGACTCAAGGTGCAAATGACTTTTGAGGCCGAAGTTGGCGTGGCTGAAGGAATCGACAAGTCGATCAAACGTTCGACATGCTCACGCTGCAAATTGCGTCGCAGAGAACTGATTCGAGGCTTGCGTTCGTTGGCTTCACCTTCGAATTTGCCATCCAATTCCGACCAAACTTTGCTGGAGACCTTGTCCAGAATTTCGGGCAGAGTCACCGCATCTTGATCGGCCGGAGTGCGAACTTCGTTATCGTAAATACGACGTAAAGTGGTCGGGTTCATAAGCATCGTCAATGTCGATGCTTGGATCGATAGAATTCGATCGTGGATCGGCCAAGCAGCCTCACCATCGGCTCGGAAACCACCATCCATCCAACGATCCAAAGACATCTTCTGGATTACTTCAGGCTTCAGTCCGAAGGACTCATCCACAAAGGCTTGCTGCATGATGAAATCAAGCGCTTTACGCTGCATTTCCGGTGGCACGACGGTCACAGGATTGCGATCGCCCGGATCACCCTTCTTGTCACGATTAACAAACGTTCCGCCAACCCAGCCCGCCATCATGCTGATCGATTTGGTCTGTTCGCCTAAAGTCAATTCATAACCGCGGCGAGCCTTCGCCCAGCTATCACCCGGCTTAACGAATTTTTCCAGCAAGCGATCTCGGTACAGCTTCACCAAACGCATTTGGTTTTCAGCGTAATCCAACGGGTTTTTCGAATAGTCGTAACGGCGAGCCAGTGGGTCTGGACCTCCGGTATCTTCGTCTGTCGCGTAGGTAAGTTCGGGTTCCGAAACTCGTTTAAGAATTTCGGGCAACTTGCTTTCATCCGCTTCATAGCCGTATTGAATCGCCCACATATCGTAAGGCCCGATATCGATCATGGTCCAGTCGCCTTGCACCGCACCACCACCTTGATTGAAGTTGACGGGAATATAGTCCATAACCGAACCCGCCAATGGCTTCTTACCCTTCATGTCTTCGCTGTTGATTTCAGCCAGTGTGTAGACACTTGACGCACGGAAGTTGTGTCTTAAGCCAAGGGTGTGTCCCACTTCGTGAGCCACCAAATCCGCCAACAAGGGACCGATGAACGACTCTGGCATTCCATCCAAAAGATCTTCTTTCGGTTTTGCCGGCTTCTGCTCACCTTCTTTGGCAGGTGGTTGACCTTCCCCTTCCAGAATCATTTCGAATGCCAAACGAGCCATCGCCATATCCAACTGCTTGCCATGGGCTGCCAAACAAAATTGATCAGGACGCAGATTTTGACCTGGAACCCGACCGACGTTTTTGGTGTTCAAGCCCTGAGCTAAAGGATGCCCCGCATAGGGAAGTTGGCTTTGCTGTGCAATCTTGTTCATGATCTGATGACGATCAGCATATGAGCCCAAGCGAACTCGTGGATCCCAAGTCGGATGATCGGCCAACCACGATAAGGTTTCCGGTGTCATACCTTCCATGGCCAGCTCGGGAAGCAAATCGTTAAATTGGAAATTAAAGTGACGAATCCAACCGTCGGTCAAAATGATGTCCGCATCGAGAATCTCACCGGTCAACGGATGAACGCGACTGGGGCCAATCGCCGTGCCGACATTGTTGTTCAACCAACGGATAAAGTTGTACTGAACATCTTCTGGATCTAAGTCCATGTACTTACCAGTCGCTGCGTCCTGATAGTACACCACAATCGCATCGGAAATACCGACCGATTCAAAGGCTTTGTTCCAGTACTCAACACCTTGCTTCACCCAGCGGCGATATCGCACTGGCGTCGTGTGCTCAATGTAGAACTCAATGGGTTTAACAGGTGGACTGACTTTCAACGAGGGATCGCGCTTTTCCAATCGCCAGCGATTCACAAATCGAGTGCGAACCTTCTCATCGTTGTAGATGCCCAGGTCGGTATAGTCCGTGGTGAAATAACCAACCCGCTCATCCGCCTTACGAGGCTTGTAACCATTATTTTCTGGCACTTCACTCAGCGAATAGTGCAACGTTTGAAATGTTCCACCTTCGCCTACAATCTCAAAAGCGAGTTCCGTATTTCGAGAAAATACTTTCGCTTTGGCAACACTCACGATACCAGGAATCGTGCTGCGGCCTTCGCCACCGAAGAATCGGCCCGCTTGACCTACCATCAACGCGTCGGCATCCACCAGCGGACCACCGCGAGGCACCATCGTCACAATGGGAACATCAAGCAACACCGTGTCGGTAAACAATCGCTTGACCGAACTTCGCGATTCCGGTTCACCGGTGCTGCGATATTCCATGTTCGGCGCAATCAGCGCTAATCGCTTATCATATTGACGCCAATAAACATAGAAGTCTCCACCTTGCAAACCTGCATAGGTATCGCCGCTACTCTTGGTCAATGCAATAAAATACTTCTTGGCAAAAAAGTCCTTCGGAATCTCGATGTAAACCTGCTGATCACGATCGCGAACCCATAGATTGAACAAAGACGTTCCATCCGAACTCTTGGGTTCAATCTTGCGATAACCTTCGGTGACTTTCTCAAATGGAGGGTACTCTGGTTCTTGGGCTTGCACTGTTGACGACCAACCCGTTATCGTCAAGGCAACGCCGGCTGCTAGTTTCTTAAGCAGCGACCAATGAGCTTTTTGACTCATGTAAACAACTTCCTCTGTAACAGATAAAAGAAAACGACTCTCCCTGAACGACAACCGACAAGATTGCGTTCGACAAGAATTCCACTAGCCTGAAAAGTGTCTGAGGATAAGCGACCACCCTGCTGCGACATAACCGACCAAAATCACTGGCCGAAAACATAGGCCACATCGCTGGCCCTGAAAAAAGCCACAGCTCGGTTCACTCAAACATAGTTCATCTCCGGACTAGCGGTTTACTCGGCTGCACAGCTTCGTCATGAAAGTGGTCCGGTTGTGCGGCCTGTAACCTTGGCAGTACGTCAGCCACTGCCACGCTCTTCCAATATTATTCATAATTCCGTCAAGTTATTCTACCAATTTAGGCGAAACAGGTAAGCTTGCCTCTCCTTTGGAGGGGGTGTCATGCCCCACTGCCGCCGAGATTTTTTCGATAGCCCTTCTTCCGGACCTCACGCATTGAGGTATGCCTACTCCGCAGTAGGCCGCGCCGGCAACCTGCAACGTCGGAGCGACAGCAGCCAAAAGGGAATCGATCTCCGCAATGCGACTCACATGGCCAACGTCATACTGGGGCATCGCATCCACCCAGCGCAGCACACGCGACCACAAGGGAGTCCCCCTCCAACCGATCATGTCGCTCAGTTCCTGCACCGCCGTGCGCGTCAAATCTTCATCGCTCCAACTCATCATCTCTGGATGCTGGGAACCCCCCAAAAAGACGCGAACAAGCAACTCATCTTCGGTAGCGCGACCTGGATACTTCAGCCCCGTAAAGCTAACCGCAAGCGCTTTGCGTTTTTCGATCTGTGGAATCACGATACCGAAACACCAAGCCATTTTGGCCACATCTTGGCGGCGGATAATCAGCGCGACAACGACCGAACTGGCTGTTCGCAATTGCGTCAATCGAGAAGCCACATTCTCATCGACGCTTTGCAGCAAGCGAGCGGCGGTCGCGCTGGAAGTGGCGATGACAACAGCATCGAATTGTTTCCTCTCGCCATTGGCTAAAGTCAGTTCCCATTTGGAGCCGCTGAGCGGTGGAGAGTTCGTTGCAGATGATGATACGGAACGATCGATGATCTTTGTAACTTTCGCATCGCGATGTATTTTGGTTCCGCTGAGTTGTCGTTCAATGGCATCCATCCACCACGTCATTCCCTGCTTGGGAGCCAGAAATTGTGCATAGCGAGCACCACTGGCTTGCTGCTCGATCGTAGGTTGACCGGACCGTTTACTGCCATCCTGACTAACACTGGTTTTTTGCATTTGTCTTCGTTTCCGAAGCTGTGCGAAAAATCCGCGCATCAATCCCCCATGTTCCTTTTCCATTTGCACAAACTGCGGCAGTGTCGCCTGCATGCTCAAGCGTTTAGGGTCCGCGGTGAAGATACCACCGACGATCGGTTCAACCAAGCGTTCAAAAGCTTCTTTACCCAAGCGACGCAGCGCGAAATCATAGAGGCTTTCATCTTCGCTTTGACGCCGCCTGGGGACGAAGTATTCATACAGCAATCGCAGCTTACCCGATAAACTCAGCACGGGTGTGGTTAGGATAGGCCAGACTTTTGTTGGTTGTATTAAACTGAAGCCAGCTGGAATCGGTTTTGGTACTCCATGATGCAGCACCATCGCCAAACGATGCTCGGTCGAAGGTGAGATGAACTCGTGCTCTAGGCCCATCTTCCGACACCACTGCAGCGCCTCATCATCGAGAGTCGCAAAGTTGTCTGCTGCCCCTTCGATCAATCGACCATTCCAAGAGATCGTTCCCAGAACTCCACCGAGTTGCGATGAAGCTTCAAACAATTCCACCTCGAAATCCGCTTGTTGTGCATGCCATGCGGCCGACAGTCCGCTAATCCCTCCTCCGATGATGGCGAGACGTTTTTTAGGGGGCAGCGTTGTTCCGTTGATAGACATGAGCAAGCAACAATCTAGGGAGCTGGAGATGGCAAACCTGGAAGATAGCAGATTGAACAGAGTGGATTATGGGAGAGGAATATTTTTCATTTGAAGCGAAATCGTTTTTTTGACAACGGAACCAGGTATTTCATAGACAAAAACATAGCCTTGCGGATTATCGGGAATCTCGAATAAATAGGAAACTCCCACTTCATTGTCTGCAAGCCGGCGTGTGTGGAACCCTTGGTTTTCTAAACGTTTTCCTTTTGGATCCAGCACATACGCTTCTTTATTCAGCACCCAACCACGATAAGAATCGAAGACACCGTTGGGATCGTTAAGCAAAATAGACATTTGAAATTCGGTGAACTCTCCACTTTTGCGAATCGGTTCCAAAGCGATCGTGAGGTCTCCATGTTTCAGTTTGATTTCCTCTTTCGCTTCCAATTCTTCGAAACGAAACGTTTGTAATGATCCAGGCAAAAGAGCCACGACCTCGAGCGACATTTCCTTGATTTGCTCACAATCGCGAGCGGGCGCTGCGAACTGGAGAGAGAGCTCGGTAGCCAATGTTCCTTCCACGGGCGTAAGTTCAGGATTGGCCAGCGGATTGATCGCCGACAGTTGGCTCTCGTTATCCAATATCGCGCGAATCGATTTCGCGGGCACATTCATGAAGATGGGGGTTGCCAGTGGCTCCCATGCCATCTGAACCGAGACCGTCATCCGTCCTGGGGTGTCGGAACTTAAGTCCCTCGACAGCTCGATCATGGTTGGCTCAGCTCGGAAAGCTCCCGTGTATGCGGTCCGCTCGCGGCGCATCACTTGCCGAACATTCGGGAACAGGTCAAGCGACTTTTTATCTCCGTATAAATCGATATCCAGTGTGGCGGCGTCGAGTACCGTATCCAGCGCACTCCAGAAAGAAACATCTTGGAGATCGACTTGAATTTCCTCATTCATTCTTTCGTCGGTACTAAATCGAATATCACCCACGGTCTCCAGTTTTTTGAGGGCAGCCCTCAGTGATAGCTTGCCTTCCAGTGTCAGCTTGCCTCCCTCCAAACGATTTTCGATGGCAGCAAGATCTAAGGCTGCGCGAATTCGATGCAGGCGCAGGGTGACTTCCGTCGAAAGTCGCTTATTCACGGCGGGAAGATAGGGGGTCATCTTTGGACCCAAAGCGATCCATTCTTTTTCCGCAGCATCGCGCTGGGCCAAAGAATCGGAATCGAGTTGACGCAGCAGCCGCTGCGCCTCGCGTTCCAGCGAGGTTGCAGTTTGTTCGGTCGATGTCTCGCCACTTTTTTGGGCTGGTTCCTGCGCAAGCAGGCAACTCGAGGGGAGCCAAACGGAGACTGAGATCATCAAAATCGCTACAAACAGCCCCAGTTTATCTGCTACGCGTGTCATAACTGTCACCTTCCCTCCGCATTGCGCTTCAATTTTTGTTCAGTATAGCCTCTCGCGACTTCATACTGGGAGTCGTCGACAAATAACGACCTATCTTTCAGCGGGTGTTCCATCTCGCACATGCCGGGATTCACCATCCCTTTTCTTTTTCTTTTCGACTCATCTTTTTTCTCACTTTTAATGCAATCTCAACCCCAATTGGGAGTTCGTGCATTCATGTTTTCGAAGCAGATGCTGGTTGCCCCTAAGAAGATCAATTCTTATCAGACAATGTTTCCCTGTACCGCAATGTGCCTTGGGGCTTGTCTTTTCTGGTTGAGTGCTTGGGGCTCGTCTCTCTTGGGGCAAGATTTTCGTGAGCTGGAGGTCAAGACACGCAGTGGCTCGATCAACGGTTTGCCTATCTCTTGGGGCAGCGACCAAATCTTGATGCTTCGGTCGGACGGTTGGCTTGCCGAATTCCCCACACAAGAAGTGGTCGAACATCGCTTGTCTGAACGAAATTTTCGTCCAGCGGAAGCAAACGAGATGGCTCAACTCCTGCAGGCGGAACTGGGACCATCGTACCGAACCGCGGTCGCAGGACCATTTTTGATTATAGCCCCCGGGTCCTCACTACCGATTTGGAGCGAGCGTTTTTTGGCTCTTTATGGTGGATTCCAGGCCTACTGTGCGGCCCGACATATACGATTGCGTCAGCCACCTTTTCTGATGCCCGCATTGGTTTTTCGCACGCGTGAAGAATATGAGGTTTATTCTCAGCGCCACGGACATGCCATAACGGCATCGACCTTGGGCTACTATTCCTTGGTATCCAATCGAATCGCACTTTACGAGTTTGCTGCCAGCGATAACGCCAATGAATTTTTCTCCACGGCTTCAACCCTCATTCACGAAGCCACTCATCAAGCGGCTTACAATACGGGCATTCATGATCGACTGGCCGAACAGCCTCTGTGGACGATCGAAGGTTTAGCAATGCTTTTTGAGGCGCCCGGCATTTATGATTCAGGTCGTCATCCACAACCCAATCAGCGAGTCAATAGAACTCGGTTGCTTGGCTTTCGCCAGTTTTTTTCCGATGCTCAGTCGGTTAACGAAGCACTCCCTCTTCTCATTACCGACGACAAGTATTTTGAACGAGATTCCGATCGAGCTTACTGCTTAGCCTGGGCTCTGACCTACTATCTCAGCGAGCGGTACGAATCTCAATACTCTTTTTATTTGCAGACTGTGTCCAGTCGCGGAGCGGGAAGTCGCTATCCTGCCGAGGAACGATTCCGACAATTCGAAGCTGCTTTTGGCAACTCCGACATCCTCGCACGAGATCTTTATTTGCACCTGAAGTAAGTCCGAAAACAATGAATTGCGTTAGCTAAGGCCTCAGACTTCGCATGGGCTCTACAGAGTGCTTCCACAAGATCGACATCGCCGCGAAACGATTTTGGCAATATCCTAATCGCGAAGAGTCTTGCAGGATTTGACCGTCAAGCGATTGATTAGATGGCCAGAGATCGAATCAGGTCAAAAGAAAAAATTCCCGAATCGTGTCCATCTGAAAATTGAATATTGTAAGCATAATTGCCCACCGGCCGCATGCGCTGGACGGTTAGCGGTTGAGCCTCCGCCATACTTAAAACGGGCAGTAGGGCCCTCGGCTTTTCAGTATCTTCACTACGTCGTTTTTCTCTGCATGTCGCACAGGGACAAGCCTTGCGTAAATCGCCGGGGCGATGTTTCGTCATGGCGCCATCCGACCAACCGACAACCAGCAAACCATTTTCAAGATTCAAACTTACCGGTTCCATATGATTTCCGTCTTGTGAGCCGAAATCCGCTTAACTGTTGAGTATTGTAGCCAGGGTTTCAAGGCAACGCTCGACCTCTGATGCGGTGTTGTAATGCATCATACCCAGTCGCAGCATTCCGGCCGGTTCCAGCTTGAGTTGTTCGCTGAGTTGTAGAGCATAATAATTGCCGTGCCATGCATACACACCTGCCTCGCCGAGACGCTGTGCTAATTCGGCGGAGGTGAATCGGTCGGTATGAAATGCCAGTGTGGGGACACGTTGGTCTTGACGATTGCGATCGACGATTCCCTGAACGTGTATGCCGCCAATAGACAGAAGTCCCTCAATCAATTGCCAAATCAACTTTTGTTCATGCGCACGGATATTTTCATAGGCTACATCAAGTGCCACAGACCGACACAGCTCCTTATCACCTCGAAGTTCTCTGCCAATATCGGCGAGATACTCGATCGCTTCGGTAACACCCGCGATACAGGGATGATTTTGAGTTCCCGTCATCCAGCTTGTTGGATAGGTATCCGGCGAAGGACGAAGCTTGTAGGGACGAATTTCCTCAAGCCACTTTTGGCGAGCCCAAACCATACCGATATGAGGTCCATAGAATTTGTAGGCTGAGCATGCGACAAAATCGGCCCCCCAACTTTGAACGGAAAGTCGTTCATGCGGCGCAAAATGGGTCGCATCGAGATAGGTCATCGCGCCCACCTGTTGAGCTTGCTCTACCAAGCGTTTGATTTTTGTCTTGCTACCGATACTGTTTGAAGCGCACGTAAAGGCGACCAGTTTCGTTTTGGAATTAAGTTGCGCTGCGAAATGGTTTTCATCGAGCGTGCAATCCGCAAGATTTACATCAACGTAACGGATGTTGGCTTGACGATCGCGAGCCGCGAGGACCCAAGGCGTAACATTCGCATCGTGGTCCAATCGCGTGACAACAATTTCATCGCCCGCATTCCAAAGTTGCGAGAGGCTTCGCGAGAAATGAAGTGTCATCGTAGTCATGTTCGCGCCAAAAACGATTTCGCGCGGATCGCTCGCCCCAAAAAAGTCGGCTGCGGCAGCATGGGCTTCGGCCATCAATTGGTCGACTTCGCGACTGGTGGCAAACTTACCCGACCGATTAGCGCTGTGCCGTAGCATGGCATCGGCAATCCGGCTAGCGACACGCTGCGGCACCTGGGATCCAGCAGGTCCATCAAAATAGATAACGTCTCTCCCCGACTGCTGACGGGATAGAGAAGGGAAGCGAGATCGAATTCGAGATAATTGTTCTTGGTTAAACACAGTAGTAAATCCTTCAAGTTTCCGCGGCGCGCTGATCGACGATTCGTTTCCCTTTGCCTTCAAAGCGAGGAAGTTTTGCGGGAGCCACACGCTGAACGTCAATACGCAACCCAACCGCTAATTGCACAGCGATTCCGATCGCTTGCAAGTCGGCTCTTTCACCTTCTACTTCGATTTTCAATTGATCCAGGTTTCCTTGACGAAACAGGACGATCCGAAACTCATCGACTTCAGGAAAGCCTCGCAGCACCGCTTCGATACTGGCTGGAAAGATATTGACTCCTCGGATGATAACCATATCATCGGCTCGCCCCAATATCCCACCTTCCAATTTGACAAAGCGACATGCTAAATCGTCAGATAGTGTGGCATCTTCCAAGAATTTAGGCTTGACTAAATCCCCCGTGCGATAGCGGATCGCAGGGGAACCCATCCGACCGAGACTGGTCAAAACAAGCTCACAGATCTGCTCACCATATTCGGGCTTGGGAAAGAATTCGGCGATAAACTCGGTTTCAATCACATGCAGGCCTGATCCATCGGCCGAGCCAAATCCCCAAGGCCCCACTTCGGTTGCTCCTGCGTGATCGATCAGGCAGGCTCCCCACAGTGCCTCAATCCGTTGCCTAGTCGATGGGACACTGCCCCCCGGTTCGCCCGCGACGATCATCGCCCGCACATTCCAATCTCTCAATTTCCAACCCTGCTCCGCCGCAACTTCCGCGAGGTGCAAGGCGTACGAAGGCGTACATCCAACAATGGTCGCACGACTGTCGCGAATCAATTCCAAACGAGCCAAAGTGCTCAGTCCACCACCGGGGATCATCAATGCACCTCGTTGCACGCAAGCTTCGAAGGCGCTCCAGAAACCAATAAAGGGACCAAACGAAAAAGCTAAGAAAACGCGATCACCTTTATCAACGTTTGCTGAATCTAAAACATATTGCCAAGTATCCAACCACCATTGCCAATCTTCAGCGGTATCGAGAACCATCATAGGTCGTCCCGATGTCCCACTGGTTCGATGTGCCCGCACATATTGATCGGTGGTGAAAGTGTGATTGCCGCTGAGCAGCCAATTCGGAGCGCTGGAATGTGATTGGCCGGTCATCACATCGGAACTTGAAGGGGAAGTCGTCACCAAGTCACGCTTATCAAACGTGGGAAGCTGGGTGAACCATTCCCAGGTCACTGTTTCTGGAAAGCTCTTCCAGAGGTCCGCATAAAACTTGTTCTTCTGGCGGACTTGATCAATCAGTTTGGACAACTTTTGGAGCTGGAGATCTTTGATCTGGTCGCGAGATAAGGAACGCAGGAGCCGACGATTCATAGTGTCACTTTCTGCCGAGATGGTGCCGGAATGAGTGGTAGCCTTTTTGCTGACGTAGCAGCGTTATGGACTGCATAATCAGTGACACGATCATAGAGGATCGGCATAACGGCAGCCTCAAGCCTGGAACAAGATTTTCTCGACGGTAGTTCTTTTCTCGACGGTAGTTCATGGACAATTCATAAATGAGGTCTTCATGAATATCGACGTCGCTTTAACAACTTTCAAGAGAATCTTCATCTTTAATTCATTGAAAATTCATGAAATGCTAAGGAACTTTGGGGATTCAAGGCTGTCTTGATCTTCCAATGGTCACCGCTTTGTTAAGAAGATTTGAAGTTCAATTCATTCTGATTAAGTGCCTCTATGCAGTTTTCCATCTCTCCCTAGATTGAAGATCGTGCCAAGCGAGCGAGAAGGCTTCTTTGGGTATACAGCGGAAAACGAATTCTATTTTTGATGTTTTTGGTAGGGGGAGCACATGAGGAACCGTCTGAAGTTTAGTGGCTTCACATTGGTGGAGTTGCTGGTAGTTATCGCAATTATCGGAATTTTGGTGGGCCTATTGTTGCCTGCCGTCCAAGCAGCTCGTGAAGCAGCACGACGGATGCAATGCAGCAACAATGTCAAGCAAATCAGTTTGGCTGTTCACAACTTCGATTCGACGTATAAGCGATTGCCGGGTGCTGGGCAATGCGGATCGACCGGTTCGACCACCACTCCGTACATGATTCATTCCACCTTGACTTTCTTGCTTCCCTACATCGAACAGCAGAATGTTTACAACATGTTCGATGTTCAAACTGATCCACGCATTGCATATCCTGGTAGTGCAAGCGGCCAAAACTGGCTGACCTCCGGTGGTTGCCTCGTGCATGCCCGCGCTCGAGGTCGAGCTTACGATGACCCGACCTTGCCAAGCGGTCAGGTTGCAGCGAAGACTTCTATTGCAACGTTTATCTGTCCCACCACGCCTGTCTCTGTAAC
>JBIKMB010000110.1:0-18303 GCA_044359485.1 Pirellulaceae bacterium
AACTATTGATTTACTATTCGGTTCAAAAATGCAACAGAGCGATGTTCCTAAACAGGTTGCAAAGGCAAGTTTAAGACTGTATCCGGAGGCCGTGCGTGATGCATTGAATGCGTAGATAACGAGCGCAAGGCCAAGTGCAGACCACCACCAATATTTTTGGGGGTGTTGATGTTGCCAGCGATCATGAATGAAAAATGCGAGTACCCCAATAAGAAGTTCCCACGCTCTGGTCGGAAGGAGATAGAAACAATAGCTTGGGTATTTGGGGTTAATAAAGAACGCTAAGCCGATAGAGGCAATGCAAGTTAAGGCGAAGACTAGCAATAGCTTTTGTTTCGAAACTATCACTCGATGTGAGACAAAAAGCATTACGGGGAAGAATAAATAGAATTGCTCTTCGATAGAAAGTGACCAGAAGTGCAGGAACGGAATCGATTCAGCTTGTTGTCCCCAATAATTGCCGACGGCATGTAATGTCCAGTGATTCGAGACAAAAAAGGTCGACGCTAGAATCTGTAGCGAAAGAGAATTCCATTCGGTGGAGAGTAAAATTGTGTAAGCAAAAAGGGACGTCGCGACTGAAACGCAAACAAAACATGGAGCGAGCCTTTTGGCCCTTCGAAGCCAGAATTGGGAAAACGAGAAAGTTTTCGTAGAAATTGATCTGTACAAAATTCCTGAAATGAGGAATCCAGAGATCACAAAGAAGACGTCGACTCCGAGGTAACTGCTCAGAGGGGTGTTAACGCCAAGGTGGAATAGCAGTACTCCAGTAATAGCCAAGGCCCTTAGGCCGTCGACGTCCTGGCGATATTCTGTCCGGTCCTTGGTTGGTAGCATTGCAGATTCGATTCTTGGAGCGGTTAAGGAATTACATGCTATGATGCTTCTCCTTATTGACTTCTGCGCAGGGAACGCGACATTAGCCGAGTGGTAGTTTGGCCCAGTTGAAGTGCGAGCGTAGAAGATGCTTCTCTTTCTTTATGATTCGTCTCAACTGCTTCTGCTGCTGAATCGTCAGTCGGCAAGTATTTACATGTTGCGGTACAGCCTTCAACGCCTTTTTGCCACCATCTCGGACCCAAGCTTTCCACTTATGGATGGTTTGCCTTGCCACACCTACCGCCAGAGCGACGGCTGCTAGGCTCATTCCCGATTCAAGTAAGTCCATGGCCCGTCGACGCCGCGTTTCCAATTCTTCTGCCGATCCTGTAGGTCGCATACCAATCTCCTTTTGGATGGGTATAGTATATACATCCAGGAGAATGAGTCCAATGTCACGTTGCACGCGCATACGTTGATAATCAGCGTAAAATAATTTGCGACGATTTAGTCTTTGATTCTAAAGTCCAGGATTCCCGGGCAGTGTCAGGTCGCGTATCGAATGTTCAGAGGCTTCTGCAAGAGTCGATTTGCTGATATCTCGCAATCGCTACCGTAGGATATTAGAATAGCGTTTATCTGATATAAGCAATGCCGTCGGACATCGCGTCGTTCATTTCCTTTTTCTTTTCCAGTGTTACGCCACCTCCTACCGTATATTCTGCCTCGAAGACCGGACAGGATTGCATTTCTCGACTTCTGCGTTCAGTAAAGCGTTCCGTAGTTCCTATCGCTTTGGCAGGATTTCCTGCGACGATTGTACCTGCAGCGATGTTGCGTGTTACGACGCTTCCTGCACCGACAATCGAGTTGTCTCCGATTGTAACGCCGGGAAGAATGATACTTCCGGTTCCGATGAAGACTCTATTGCCGATATGTACTTTGCCTATTCTCGTATATCCCAAAATTCTCTTTGTACTTGCGTCATGCGCGAGAATGTGAACTCTGGGAGCGATAGTAACCTCATCACCTATTGAGATATGCCAATAATGCGAAGGATCGATAATTACATCGTTCAAGATGGCGACATCTTTCCCGATTTTCAGTCCGCCCTCGACCATCTGCTCCAACTGACTTTTGGCCAACGTCGAAGTTATTTGAGGCGGATTCGGACGAAAAAGTTTCTTGAGATACCACTTAAGTGCTGAAGTATATGAGTGTGGCGGTCGCATAGAGACGAAGTTTCGGCTAAAGCCGACCTTTTGTTGCGGAAATGATCTTGGCAAACAATCGCCTAGATCGTTTGAATGTTTATGAAATTACTTGTGGAAGTTTTGTGGAAATGCGCTTTGCTCTTGCTGGGATTCTTCCGTTAACTTGAATTTCGCTTACTCTTGCGAGCTCGTAACCACCTTGAGACGCGAAAATTGTAGAGATAGTTTTTCGACGCCTCGACTCGTCTAACTATTGCGTCACCAGTACTTTTTAGGGTTTGGGGAATAATAGTTTTCAGGAAGGCAGAAAGATAGGATTTCCAGTTATAGTAGTTGAGGCCGAGGTGTGGGGTTACTAAGAAACTTCCGCGAATTCTACCACAGTTTTGAAGAACTTCTTGGACGCAGTTCGTTGCGGCAGGGAGGAAAAACTCATTCCACAAAGGGGTCAGTACTTCTCTAGGAACACCGCGTTCTTTGAAGTGTCCCAGGAGTTCAGTGAATCCGACAAAAAGCACATTGAGTTTCGTATTGGGGTCACCCCAAGATTGGGCACCATTAAAAATCGTAAAGCACGGAATGGTGATAATTGTTACCGGCGAGTGAATATAAGATTGGGATATCGCCATCGTGTGTGGGTAGGTTGTTTCTGCAGACGAAAAATCTCTTCCTATATCTCGATTTTCCCAGTATTCCTGCCATATTGTGGTTTTGACGATATGCACATAGCTTTGGGTGCAGGCTGCACTTTGCGCTTTTAATAGACTATACCATTTTTCGGCCGTTGCTTCTCGGATTTCTGAGTTTCCGATGTATTGAAATTCACCATCGTAACCACCATGCGCGGATTCAGGCCAGTGCTTGGGGAAGACTCCCACTCGAAAGTTAACATAGAACAGATCGGTTTTAAGAGGTCCCTTGATTGCTTCTAGTATCGTTTTTAATGCTTGTGGGCGTAGCAGATTGTGATCTCCGAGTACCCAGACATATTCTCCGCGAGCTAGTTTCAATGGGCCTTCAACGAGATTTCTAACCGGACCAACATTGTCGTTTCTACGTAAGACGTTGAAAGGGCCAAGGGAAGCAAGTTGAATTAGCAATTCTTTTGTAGTATCTGATGAACCGTTATCGAGAATCCAGACTTCGACATCTTCTTTGAATTCCAAAACCTGAGGTAGGAGAGCTTCGAGCATCACTCGCAAGAAGTGCGCTCGATTGCATGTTGGAATGCAAATTGACAGGGTTGGTTTTGGCTCAATCGAGCGCATCATGGGAGGCGGTTATTGACTATGTCGGTGCATGAGCTTGTAGCGGCTTTACCGAATTGCGAGGCTTCACTGTTTCTTGAATATCGCACCGGCTAGAGCCAAAATAGTTTCCATTGTTAATTACGTTGATTCGGATTTTGTCTTAATTTTTGAGTCCTGGCGCAGAAAGGCTCAAAGAATTCGCCTTCGTATAGCTCCCAGTCTTTTGCGTAAGCGTCGCAGTTGTAATAGAAGGGGGTTCGCTATTTTGGGCCGCATTGAAGTGGCTTCCAAGTCTGGGTGTGCAGCAGGAAGATGAATTTTTCGAGGGAGATTGAAGGGGGCTGGGGGTTTCTTGGAAGACTTCGATAGAAGCAAGTCCATCCATTTCTGAACTGAAATCGTATGTGTATAGTTATTCTGGACTAGCTTGGTTCCATTTTCGCTGACTTGCTGCGTGAGTGCTCTATTGGAATTTAGGCGGCGAATGATCTCGACAAAGTCCTTCGGATCCTCACCGACGACAAAGCCTGTGTGGTCCTGCTTTATTAGCTGCGGTATTCCGCTTCTCATGTATCGGCAAACGGGCACACATCCGCTTGCCATACCTTCAAGCAGTGCAATTGGCAGTCCTTCGTAGTCAGAAAGCAGAGTGATGACGTGGCAGGCTTGGAGTTTTGAGGGGACCTCTTCGGGGTTCGTTTTTCCTAAGAGTTTTACAGAGTCATCGGCTGAGTTTTCTCGAATGAGTTGCTCTACCACGTTGCGATCCGGTCCATCGCCTATTATCCACGCTTCGCATCCCGGGATGGCCTTGCATGCGGCTATTAGGGATCTGGTAACAAGACTGATTCTCTTCTGTTCTTCGACTAGTCTCCCCACATAAGCAATGCGGAAAGGCGTTAGTGGCTTGGGTAAGATTGTTTCAGGTAAGTCGACTCCCGGTGCAATGTAGCAAGGATTGGTAGACGATTTTCTCAAGTCTGTATGAATTTGTTGCAGGAGCATCTCAGACACACAGACAACGTCAGTCAGTTGAAAATCTTGTCTTCCGAAAACAAAAACATCCTGTATAGCACGATAGAAGTTATCGTCTGAGTGAAGTACCCCAACGGTTGTGCAGCCAGTTTGCTTAAGCCATTTGCCTGCATACAGTCCTGCGAGTACAAAATTCGGAACAAAGACTGACGGAGGGGCTTCATGAAGTTGCTCTAGAATCCAACGAACTTGGTCGTATATTGAATCATGACAGTTGACCGCATTTACTTCAAAGTTCAGTTTTTGAAGCTGTTCAATGAGAGGCCCGGTTCCTCCGAAGTGGGTTAGCGCAAGGATGCGACAATCAATCCCGTGAGAGCGGAGTTCCGGTAGTAAACGCCCAAGTAACGAAAAGGGCCCTCCAATTGATGTAGGTGAGTCATAGGTGCAAAAGACAACTTGTGAATTCATGGTGTAGTAGGCTATTCTTCTGCCCCATTAAGGCCTTTAAGAAAATGGGGCCGATTGGTTCAGGGGAATTCACCGCGATAGGTCTGGTCAAGTTTTTTCGCCACGACCCGCCAATCAAATTCTTCGAGGACTCGTTGACGAGCGGCGACACGCAGGGTGGAATCCGCGTACGCTTCTCTCGTTAATTTACCTAGCTGGGTTATGTCGCCTAATTGATACACGCGCGCGTGATCTTCTCCGTTTGTTGCGTCGAGGCAGCCTGCGACGTTTGGGACGACAATTTGCTTTTGCAGAGTCATCGCTTCCAATACAAGGGTTGGCAGGCCTTCGCGCAAACTCGTTACTACTAATGTTTGGCAGGCACTGATTGCATCCAATACGTCTTGACGTGGAACGAGAGGTAGAAGTTTGAGATTGTTGGGGAGAGCAAGATTGTAGTCTGTTCGAATGAGTTGTTTGGTGATTCCGCCAATCATGACGAATTGTAGGGCTGGGTTGTCTAATGCCAGCAATATGAAATCAGTTGGGTTTTTAACGGGATCGTGTCGTCCTACCCATAGCACAAACTTGTTAGTGACGCCGTATTTTTTTTGAAATCTCTGCGGGTTAGCAGATTCACAATATGATATGTCAACTCCGTTGGGTACGTAGTGTGATTCGATTCCGTATTCTGTGCTTAGAGTCTTTTGTTCCCATCTGCTAACGCAGATGCAGACATCACAGTATTGGGCTCCTTTTAGCATGGCATCGTTTAGTTCTTTTTGCCAAGGCTCAATACCATTTTTGCCGTATTCCGGTGAATACAGTGCGTGGTGCGTGTGGATCCACCGTATTCTGTTTGGTGCATTTGCGACCGCCCAGTCGATAAGCCAAGGTAAAACATGGGTATGGACGGCTATAGCAGAAGTTGGTGGTTTGGTATTCGAGAAGTTGGCTTTGTTTTCACTAAACGGTGTTACGCCAAACTTTTGGAGGTCTTCTTCTTCCGGGGCAAGGAGTACATTTAAATTTGAGTACTTTTTTATCGAAAGGAGATGATTACGGACACCTCCTTGTTGATGGAAATGTGCTCCCAGAACGACCTGTGCGCCAGAAGCGAGGAAGCGTTGCTGCCAACTGTGGAAGATACGGTTATTGCGATCATGGTATCTCTTCCAGTTCCATCGCTCAAGTTCGTATTTAAGGCGTTTGCAGTAACCTTTGATTTTTTGGGGAAGCATTTGCAGTTGTTGATGAGACGGCCAAAAGAGTTTGTGTGTACAAGGCCTGCGTATATTTTGGTTGGCTTCTTTACGGAGGTTCTAGTGTTTCGGATCTTGATTCGTTTGTTTGCACACAATCATGTTTTGTATTGCTTGACTGCCCAGCATACCTTGCGTTCTTAGCCAGGCTTGAGATCCAACGGCCGAACAAAGTTCCTCAGTAGTTGAGATTGAATCCAAATCTATAGTTCGCGGAATCAATCGCCCGAGCAATTCACCAATGCCGCCAGCTGACACATGTTCTTCGACTGTGACTATTCTCTTGTAAGACATCAAATCGCTGAAGTCTTGGTCGTTCGAGGGTGCGAGCTTCGTTAGTGAAAATACGTCAACTTTGATCCCCTGGTTAGCCAAAACATCTGCTGCTGCGATTGCATCTGAAATTATTGAGCCCGTTCCTACAATAGCGATATCTCCGCCACGACGGACTATGCAAGTGGGGCCATTGAGATTCACTGGTTGATTATGTAGCGTTGGTTCACCTGCCTTGCCCAATCGAAGGTAGGAAGGGCCCGGATTTTCTGATAACCAGCTCACGCAATGGCGAGTTTCGCCAGGATCTGCGGGCGAGAGGATTGTAATTCCAGGTAGGCCGCGGAGAGCGCCAATATCTTGTACGCAATGGTGTGAGTATCCGAGGTTTCCGTAGGCCATGCCAGCCCCAACGGCAACCACTGTAACTGGAAGGTTGTGGTAGCAAATGTCATTGCGAATTTGCTCTAAGCAGCGTAATGTGGGGAAATTACCAATGCTGTAGGTGAATACGTGATAGCCCTCGGAGGCTAAGCCTGCTGCCACGCCGGTCATATTCTGTTCGGCGACACCCGCGTTGAGAAATCGATCGGGAAACTCGGCCGCGAAGGGTTCGACGACGGAGAAGCCTAAATCTCCAACCACCAAAAAGAGCTTTGGGTTTTTTCTAGCTTCGACAATCAATTGTTCGATAAATGCCGTTCGCATTAGGTTGGATACTCTAATTGCTCTAGAGCGCGGCGGAGTTGATCTTCTGTTCGCGGCGGAGAGTAGTGGTATTGAAGGTTGTTTTCCATATAGTCGATCCCCTTCCCTTTTATGGTATGCGCGATGATCACTCGCGGAGGGCGATCGATTTCGGGTTGCTTGGAAAGGCTAGACCTAATGGCTGTATGGTCATGACCATCAATTTCAAGCGTTTCCCAACGGCAGGCGCGGAACTTATCGGCCAAGGGGTGAAGGTCCAACACACTCTGTACGTCGCCTAAGCTCTGGATCTTGTTGTAATCAATGATCGCCGTTAAGTTGCCAAGTCGATGGTGACCGGCAAACAGGATTGCTTCCCAATTGCTCCCTTCATCCAGTTCGCCATCTGAGAGCATCACATAGGTGTGCCAATTTTTCTGTTGGCGTTTGGCTGCTAGAGCTTTGCCGCAACCGAATGGAAGTCCATGGCCTAATGAGCCTGTTGAGAAGTCGACGCCAGGAACTTTGTGACTGACGTGGGCAAGTAATCGTGAGCCGTCCTGGCCGTACTGCTCAAGTTCCTCTACCGGGAAAAATTCAAGCTCCGCCAGTAAGGCATAGAGAATGGCCGTGCAATGTCCTTTGCTTAGAATAAATCGGTCACGCTGCGACCAGTTTGGTTCATTCGGCCGGATATGCATTACTTCGCCATACAGAACGGCAAGAAGATCTGCCATGGACAGGCAACCACCGATGTGGGAAGCGTTGGCCCGATGCACCATCTTGACTGCGTGCAAGCGGATTCTTCGAGCAAGTTCTTGTGTATTCATTTTGGTAGTGACGATCGCTTACAACAATTCGCAAATGCTGCCCGTCTCGGTTAACGAGAGGATAGATGTATCAGGCGAAAAGTGTTTTCGAGCCAAATCGCGTATTTCTTGTTGATATGTCAGTGCAAGAATAACAACCACATTCGGTGGTTGCTTCAGAGCTTCTTGCAGAGGAATAACTTGAACACTTGAATTGGGGATAAAAAGACTGTGCTTATGAGGGTCGCTATCGATCACGTAGCTTAGCTTGGCTAGCGTGTCAGGTGCGAGCATGGTTACCGCGCTTAATGTCTTTGCCCCGGCACCCCATACAGCGATTCTCTTGCCTTCGTTTGAAAGCTGCTGGATTCTAGAGCTCAAGTTTCGGCAGATTTCTGCGCGTTTGCTTACCATTTCTCGAAACAGGGCTTCGGTCCCAACATCGTTTCGGACCCATAGTTCCAGGTAATCCTGACCGAAATTCTCGATGCATTCGATGGTTGTTAACCCCGCATCAGACGCTAATGCGACTAAAGAGTTGACCGAGTAGTAATTGACGTGGTCAGGAAAAAACTCAAAGAACCTTCCAAGGCGGAGAGCTCGATTCCCGTTGGGGACTTCAATCATACCAACGGCGCCTGGCTTTAACATCTTTCGGATTCCCTTAAGTACATCCAGCGGATCGGGAAGATGTTCAAAGACTTGTCGGGAAACAAAGGCATCAAATTTATCTTCAACAACTGTCTCGGCGCTCGAAACATATTTGTTGATTACCTTGAATCCGTTAGCCACCGCCTCCGCTGCGAAGCGTTTACTGGGTTCTATTCCAGTTACCGATGCGAAATGAGCTGAGGCATGGCGAAGAAACGACCCGTCACCACATCCGATTTCCACAAAAGATAGATTTGACGATTCGCTCGGCAAAAGCCCGCGTAGTTTAGCAGCTTGACTTGCCTGTAGATTCTGCATCGCGGCAGAACAAGTTGTCGTCATCAAGTAGTCTTGATAGTACGCTGGAGGCTGATAGTTTAGGATCTTTCCATGTCGAACTTTTTCGTTCCAAAGAAATTCGATTGTGGTATTAGGGAAATTCTCGTTAGGCGTGGGTGAGAGATAGGAGACATTGCCAGGCACATTGCTCATTTCACCGCACGATTGGTAGTGCTCGCACGAAGCAGTCAGTCGCGAATCATTGTTCATTCAAGCACTCACATTCAATGTATGGTTTTGTTTTTGTGTGAACCATGTAACTGTTTCCTGTAACCCATCGTTTAGCGATACCATTGGCTGCCAGTCAGTACATTGCCGCAGTTTTGAATTTACTGCTTGTAATCTCATGACCTGATCATTTCTGTACGGGACTTGGCCAAAACCAAGAGCCGCGCCTGGTGATACTAAGTCGCGGATGTGCTCGATGGTTGAGCGTAGACTGGGGGCTTCTCCAGAGCCAAGATTGAAAACACCTTCTGCGCGGTGTTGGGCAACTGCTACAAACGCTCGCGCGGCATCGGAGACATGCAGATAATCCCACAATTGTTCGCCGGCTGTTAGTTTAGGCACTTGGCCGCTGGCTAACTGCCGAATGAGCGACGGGATCATCCAGTTTTCGTTGTCGTCCGGTCCATAAGTCGAGAAGACTCTGAGCCAAGAATGTTTGATATTGCGTAATCCGCAATAAGTGCGCGAAAGATGGTATGCTGCAAGCTTGGCTGCCCCATACAGAGTGGTTGGATGGGTGGAATCTTCTTCGCTGATGGCATCGGGCTTTGGTCCATATTCCGCTTGGCTCCCTGCACCGATCCAATGCAGGCAGCCCGAAGCAGCTCCAGCGTCGATGAGTTCAAGGCAGAGGTCTAGGTTGCGTACTTGTGTCGATACATCGTTTCTATCGAGATTGCTTACGCCTGCCCAACCAAGATGAAAGATGGTGTCGGGACGGAATTCGCCTAGGGCTTTTCGAAAGGCACTGGGATCCAATGAATCATAAGGGATGCGAGTGAGTTGCGACTCCACATTTCCGAGCCTGCGCCCCAGATTTTCGTCTCGAGCAAGAACTGCAACGGACACGCCATGGGCCAAAAGTTGTTTCGTCAAAACCGAGCCAATAAAGCCCGATGCTCCCGTCACTAATGCACGTTGTAGAGAGATATTATTTACCCTCGAACGCTTGGATTTGTGTTTGGGTTAACGATCGAGTATCTCCACCGGTGAGAAAGGTCTGATACCATTCTGCCGTATGGCGAACTGTGTCGGCAAAGTTCCAAGTAGGTTGCCAATTTAGGACCTTCTGAGCTTTGTCCGTCGATAAATGGAGGAAGCGAGCTTCATGTGGGGCGTTGGGATCCGAGCGGTCTTGCCAGCTTCCAGTGATGTGTTTTAGCAGTTCGCTGACAACCTCTTTCACTGTCCGATTCGAATCGTTGTTGGGGCCAAAATTGAAGCCATCTTCGAGCGTTGCTCGCTCTGAACCCGAAGATGGACAATGCAAGAGTCGGTGAGCTAGTTGCAGGTAGCCCGAGAGTGGATCAAGCACATGTTGCCAGGGGCGGGTAGCGAGTGGGTTTCTGACTTCGATGGGCAAGCCATTTTGGCAAGCGCGGATGCAATCTGGGATAATGCGGTCGAGTGCCCAGTCGCCTCCACCAATGACGTTACCGGCACGCACGCTGGCGATGCGTACGGGACTCACTGCAAAAAAGGACTTTCTATAGGCGGCAATGGCAAGTTCGGCCATCCCCTTGCTACTGCTATACGGATCATTTCCTCCCATCGGATCGTTCTCACGATAGCCGAAATGCCATTCGCGATTTTCGTAACATTTGTCGCTTGTAACCATGATTACGGCGCAAGGTTGCTTGGTTTGCCTGAGGGCTTCCAGCAGATAGATCGACCCCAAGACATTCGTTTCGTACGTTTCTAGCGGAAAGGCATAGGAGTAACGTACCAGCGGTTGAGCGGCGAGGTGAAAAACATAATCTGGTTCAAAGTCAATTAGTTCGTTAGCGAGTCGCTGCTGGTCACGAATATCAGCTCGGACGTCAATCATTCGCTCCGATAAGCCTAGTGTTTCAAAAAGCGATGGCTTTGTTGGTGGGTCGAGAGCATATCCTTTAATGCAAGTCCCGAGATTTAGGAGCCATTGGCACAGCCAACTTCCCTTGAAGCCGGTATGTCCCGTGACAAAGACTCTTTTGTTTTGGAATTCAGAAAACATGCTTGAATCGACTTAGGCCCAAACCTTCCAGGGAGACTGTCCTTTGTCCCAAAGTTCATTGAGGTATTGGAATTCTCGATAAGTATCCATGGCATAAAAAAAGCCTTCGTGCTTGTAAGCTACGAGTTGGTTTTCAAACGCAAGCTTTTCAAGGGGGGCTTGTTCAAAGATACAATTAGGACCATCGAGGTAATCAACAACGCTGCGGTGGAGTACGAAGAATCCTGCGCTCGCCCACCCTTCGGCTTTGGGCTTCTCTGCGAAGCGTTCGACCAGGCCATCGGAGCCAAATTGCAGCATGCCGTAGCGGGATGAAGGTCGCATTGCGGTAAGCGTAGCTAATTTCCCATGCGAGCGATGGAAAGCTAGCAGTTTGCCAATATCCACATCTGCCACTCCATCGCCGTAGGTAAGGAGAAAAGTGTCATCGTCAATATATTTAGCTGCCTTCTGTATGCGACCACCGGTCATGGTATGCAGGCCTGTATCGGCGAGAGTCACCTTGATTCCCTGCTCTAAATGATTTCCGTGAAATTCGAGTCCATCATGTTTACCAAGAGCAATGGTAAAGTCGTTGTTCATTGCTTCATATTGCAGGAAATACTCTTTGATCATATTTCCGCGGTAGCCGAGACATAGCACAAAATCATGGAAGCCGTAGTGGGCATAGATCTTCATAATATGCCAGAGGATAGGTTTTCCACCTACGTCTACCAACGGCTTCGGTCGGTACTCGGTTTCCTCGCGCATACGAGTACCTTGGCCGCCGCAGAGAATCAATGTTTTCATTTTTTACTGTCTAACAAAAAAACGTCGTTTGATGATCGACCCCAAATTACGAGCACGGTTGATGATTGATCGCGCTAGGTGCCGTAGATTTATAGCCGACGATAAATGATTGAAAATATGTTGTCGTAATTTACGAGTTATGTGATGCCGATAAACGAAACTTGGCGTTCTTAGAAATGCAGTTAACAGAAGCTTGATAGAAAAGATGAGGTCGCTTGAGCAGGCCTGCAAGGCGCATTGTAGTTCGTAATCGGATAAGGAGCTACGTTTTGTTGCTAAGTAGCGTTTGCCAAAGTCTTGGTGAATTCGATTAATACTTTTTCTAACGCTAATCAGCTTTTTTCGAATTGGTAGGCCCGAGGCAACGCCACCTAGATGAACACGATAAGCTGACATCACATCATTGATGAACGCAATCTTACCATGCTTTGCGAGTTGCGACCATAGGAACCAGTCCCCCGCATCCGGCGCGTTAGCTAGGGAGTGCTCAGTAAGTAGGCCGTTTCGGAACACGCCAGTCGCCGTGTGAACATAATTCCGCAGTAGAATATCCTCTAAATTTCCGATTTCCTTTTCACTTTGCGACAAATTCCCTGTGTTCGAGCAACTTTCGGATGCAAGATGAAAACGATGGCCGACTAACACGATATGTGAATTCTTTTCTAGTAAATCTATCTGTCGTTTGAGTTTGTTTTTGTCCGTCCAAAAGTCATCGCCATGAGACAGGGCAATGTATTTTCCCCGCGGATAAATCAGCAAAGGTTTTAGAAGGCAAATTCCTTGTGAATACTGATTTTGTGAATGCACAACATTTCTAAATAATTGTGGATAAGACTTAGAATATTCGTTTACGATCTCCGCAGTTCCGTCCGTCGAGGCGTCGTCATGGATGATAATTTCTACCGGAAAGTCTGTCTCTTGATCTAAAATACTTTCGATGCTTTCTCTAATAAAGCTGGAATGGTTGTAAGTCCAATTGAAAATGCTCACTACCGGGAGAGTGCCGTCAGGCCATTGTTGTTGACGTAGGGGTGTCATGCTCATTACTGCTTCGTCGTGGTGAGTTGTCGGAGATCAGCGAAAAAACTCTAGGTTATCGATTTACGCAGTCAATGATGTGTTTGCAAACCGTTTTAACTGTTTCCGTGTCGACTACTTGCCCCGTCGGCAGCACAATCACTTGCGCCGCGACCCTCTCTGTTTCCTGCAACCTCTCCCCTGCATTCGGCTGCGTCGTGCGATACGGTTCCATGCGGTGGCAGCCCGGCCAGAAATATTTGCGCGCGATCACATTCTTCGTATGGAGTGCTTCGATGATCTCGTCGCGTTTCCGCGGGCATACATTCGGATCCACCTCGATCACCACGTATTGGTAGTTGTTTTTCTCTGACGAATTATACTGTAAAACTGAAACACCAGGCACGGATTCCAGTTCTTCGCAATACGCGAGGTAGTTGCGTTTGTTTACTGCGATGATGTCGTCCATCGCTTCGAGATTGGTCAGTCCCATCGCAGCACAGACTTCACTCATTTTTCCATTTATGCCGAGGTAAACGACCTTGTCGAAGTCAACGAAACCGAAGTTGCGCATAAGACGCATCTTCTCGGCAAGTTCGTCGTTGTTGGTTGTAACAACCCCACCCTCAAAGCAGTTAATGAATTTCGTGGCGTGAAAGCTGAACACTTCACACTCGCCAAAGGTTCCCAGCATCCGGCCGCCAGCCGAGCAGCCGAAGCCGTGCGAAGCATCATACATGACCTTTAGGTTGTGCTTGGCTGCGATTCCCTCAATGGCTCGAGTATCACAGGCGCGCCCCCAAACATGCACTCCGACAATTCCGGTTGTTCGCGGCGTGATGAGCGCTTCAATCTTGGCTGGATCTATGTTGTGCGTAGTTGGCTCCATATCGGCGAACACCGGCGTAATCTCCTGCCACTGGAATGCGTGGGCCGTGGCAACAAAGGTGTAGCTGGGCATGATCACCTCGCCCTTCAGCTCCAGGGCACGGCTGGCCAGTTCGATTCCGGCTGTGGCATTACAGACCGCGATCGCGTTTTTGACACCGATCACCTCAGTGATACGCTGCTCGAATTCTTTGATAAGTGGACCGTCATTGGACAGCCAACGGCGGTCTAACATTTCGTTTACCCGCTGCAGAAAACGATCGCGATTGCCTATGTTCGGCCTGCCGACGTAAAGTTTGTCGTTCATCATGTGTTATTCCTCATGAGTGGCAATAGCTCGGTGTTAGTGGATTACTTACCCTTCTCGCATATCAGGAAGATGCTCGCGCAAAGATCCGGGTAGATTTGTCCGAGCGCATAGCAGCCATCGAGATACTCCTTCGAGATGACATCCGTATTGAGAATTTTGTCCCACTGGAAATTGGCCAACGCTTTGAAGAAAATTCCGGAGCGATGCACGACGCGCAAGCCCCCGGCAACCGCATCACGCTCCAATGTGTCTAGCGAGTAGGTGCGATGATGACCGTGCTGGGCCTCTCCCAAGGTGATGGCAGCGTTATGGCTGATTAGGCCCATCTTGACGGCGATTTGACGCGAAGGCGCATTTGCATTGGGACACACAAGAAAAAGACGGCCTGTATCCGAAAGCCATTCATCATTGATGCGTCGCAAGACGCCCACAGCATCATCCACATGCTCCAACACATGAGTCAGAAAAATATTGTCGAACTTCTCTTCCATTTGGAGAGTTTCAAAGGTTCCTTGGATGAAACGGACGCCCTTGGGCAGCCGTTGTTTGGCTTCTTCGATGGCAACATTCGAAGCCTCGACGCAGGTAACGGAGGCAAACAACGAAAGTAGGCGATTCGTGAAGTCGCCCTTGAAACTGCCAAGCTCCAAGGCGCTGCCCGGACGGAGCAACGGCCGAATAGCCTTGACCATGTAGTGATGCATCACATCGAAATCGAAGCTGTAGGCATACTTGCGTCCCACCCCGTCATCGAACTCTTTGTTAAAATCGCGTTCAGTGCTCATTGCTCTAGAATGCCCCAATTTTCTGTGCCCGTCGTTATGAAAGGTTTGGTCCGTCAGGTTCAACCGCATTTGCAGGAAACCGCACCTGCCTTGTCCTGACAATTGAAATCCGTGGTTGATGTAGAAAGACTGTGTCCGCTCATCACCCTCTCCAACCTCGAGTTCGAGCGACTCGCAGCCTTTCGCGCGTGCAAGCTGGACGCACTTTCGCATTAGCGCCGAAGCGACGCCCCTTCCCTCAACATCAAAGCAGACACTCACGCTGGAAACGAAGCCTCGGCGGCTTTCCCGGTTGTTGAGGTAAGCAGCTACCAGTCCCACCAGTCGGCTTCCACGCCAGACCTCCAAGCGGTCGGCGATCGAGGCGAGCTTGCAAGCATAATCAGCCAGATCGACTCGTGCGGAGAGACGCGGAGAAAACCTTTCATCGCACTCCCGCAAGTGCGACTCGACCGACGCCGCACCTGACTTATTCAGAGTGATTTCGAAATTGATCATCGCTCTAGAACTGCAGCACCGAAACCGTGTCGGCCGAACTCATTTCCATTGTAGAGAAGATACGTTTGTCCGCGCGATTCGCAGACGCCAGGGTAACACATCATGTCCGAATCCCACGAACCATCATTGTGTTCGAGCGGAATTTCCTGATCGTCCCGAACCCAATTCATCAAGTCTTTTGAAAATGCATGGCCGATACGGTATCCCCGCTTAGGATTCGTGCGAAAGTCCCAAGAATGGCGGTAGCAAAAAAACATGTGATAAATTCCAGCGATTTTGATCACACATGGAAGCGCTTGGCTCTCCGCCTCACCTAGCGCATCCGGAATGATCGCAGTTCCTTCGCTAGTTTTACTCCAATCTATGCCGTCCACCGACTCGGCATGGCCTATTTTGTAGGTTCTCTCCGGCACACTACTTCCTTCGTAAGAACGCCAACCGGTGCCGAAGATATACCACATGTGATACGAGCCACCTTCCTGAAGAACAAAGCCATCACCGACCAAAAACGGCTCCCTCGGCGAACTCGTGAGCACAGGACCATTGCCTAGTCGCTCGAACTGCAATCCGCCATCGGTACTCACCGCTAGACCGATCCCTGTTTCAACCGATACCGCGACGCGCCGGCTCCAACCGCAGGTGTAGCCCCAAAGCTCTGAGCCATGTTTGATTACGTTCATCGGGAATATGCCGTGTTCGTCAAAACACCCCAGTTGCCCCCGCGAAATCACCGGGCGATCGGAGACAAACATCACTTTAGAGAAGTCGGGCTCAAAGTCGGCGAACACGATTTCGCTGATGAACTTTCCGTTCTTGGGATCGACAACTCTAGTCGCAAAGTAAACCCGGACAAAATCCTCGAAGACGACCGGTTGCGGAGACTGGGAAAATCCTATGTAACCTTCGGGCAGACGATGTTTGGCAAGGTCGAAAATCAGGCCGAGTTTGCGCCACTTCATCCCACTCCTCCTTGCAACTCAGCGATACCAAATCCCCACCGCCCCACGGAATCCCCGAGATAAAACATGTAGGTCTTGCCATCTATCTGCAAAACATGTGGATAGCTGACCATCTCCGCGTCCCAGCCTTCTTGCGAAGGAATAAGGCCGGCTCGAGCATCGTCCCGAGTCCAGACCACCAAGTCTTTGCTGTGCGCGTATCCGATCCGATAGCCACGATCGGCGTTGCGGTAGTTTCTTCCATGGCGATAGCAGAAAAACATGTGGTACTTTCCTTCCGCAAAGAAAACGTCAGGGCTGGCTTGAGCCTCTTCTGCCCCCAACAGATCCCCGATGAGATCATGACCATGCTTGCTCCAACGGATCCCGTCGGCGGAGGTGGCCATGCGGATTTTATAGACGGGCTCCGGCCGCCCAGCCTCAATCAGCCACTCCGTACCCGCGATGTAGAACAGGTAAAAGAGATCGTTAAAACGGCGGATCTTGGGGCCACTTAGGACAAAAGGTTCATTCAAAGAGTAAGACAAAACAGGCCCACGCCCGTATTTCGTAAAAGTAACGCCTCCATCGCGGCTGGTAGCAAGACCGATCGCCACATTAAAAGGTACCGACTCGCACCTCGTCCAGCCTCCGTAATATAGCCAGACCTCGTCGCCCTTGCGTATCGGGGAAACAGGATAAATACCGAACGCGTCAAACTCACCAAGGCCTCCACGCTTAAGCACGGGTGACTCTGCAACACGTAGTATTTCGCGAAGGTCGCGACGATCCAAATCCACCCAAGCGGAATTGCTGACATAGGTTCCGTTGGCATCCGGCGCTGGTCGGCAAGAAAAATAAACGCGAACGAAGTCGTCAAAGACGAGACTGGCCGGCCCTTGGGCGAATTCCATTAGCCAGGGTCGATCAGGATACGCTGTCGGATCAAATACCTTGCCTAATTTTTTCCAGTGAAACATTGTAATGAGTTGGCCAATTCTCTTCTGAACTTAGTCTAGTGAGTAACCGTTCAACACTTCATGTCTGACTTGCTCGACAGGATTGCACATTGCCACATCAAGGATAGAAAGCCATGGGACAAATGAATCTCCAAATTGTGAATATTCGGTGAGTTGCGGTTGTAGAAATTTCAGATTGAGGCCATGCCGCTCGAAGTCCTCTTTAGCGTAGAGTTCTATTCCTCCGGGAGGATTGATGTAAGTCTCCGCCCCCAAGGCTTTGCAGATAGCTTGCACGCGATCAGTCGCCTTTAGCGAATGATCGCAATCAATGGACGAACAAACAATCAACGGTGTCTTGAGCTCCAAATACGAACAGACTTTCTCGATCGAATTGCGGATGTAGTCGAATAGATTTTCCGACGGGCAGCGAATAATGTTCTCCAGGATAGGCATGAAAGCGGAGTACTCCAAAGCGTTGCGATAGGCTTCGCGAAAACGATTGATGAGATCTTCACGATTGAAAGAGTCTGCCAAATAACGCTGGTTCACATTGAGGAAGTCCGAGTCCTTGCGAAGCGGAAGACTGAAAAGTGCCTCTTTGCCGTTGAGCAAAAAGCGGTTCCGGTTGATCCACCCCTTCTTGGTGTATTTGATGTTGTCGTAGACCACGAACGTATCAACGGCCCCGATCAACTGCCAATACCCGATGTATGGTAGAAAATAAGGCTGCATAATGGCGACTTTCATACTGCTAGCGAACAATCGCCACCTTCTTCGCAGCCGTTAAATTCGTTTCCTTGGACACCTAATATTTCTCCTTCTAGAACCGCCAACACTAGCACAATCATGATGACATGAGCCCGTTTTCAGCAAAACTTGGTATGTTGCCAAAATAAAAAGAATGGGTTTAGGTTCATTTTGCTAGAGCCTGTTTCAAAACCCTGAAATGCTGATCTTTTGTTAATTGCCGCGTTTGGCTAATTTTGACATCGAAAGGAGTCTATCGATGTCAGGACGACGCGAAGTTTTACTCACTGATGAGCAATGGGAAAAGGTCAAGCGTTTTATTCCGAGGGTCGAATACCCCAAGGGTGGACGACCGCGAGCCGATGATCGCAGCTGCTTTGAAGGCATTTTATGGGTTCTCAAGAGTGGCGCTC